>DATDHK010000318.1:0-38721 GCA_036521635.1 Bryobacteraceae bacterium
GGCAACCTCAAAGGACAGCGGCGTCGACGCCAAAGAAGCGCTACTCAAAGCGGGCGGCCGCGGAGGCGGCACCGCAACCATGGCCCAAGGCAGGAAATGAGGTGACAGGAAGCGGTGAAAGAATTAAGAACACAAAGGAACCCTGGTGTTCCTAGTGTTCCCCGTGTTCCCCGTGTTCCTTTGTGTTCTTGATTTTTTCCCAGCTTCCAGCCAACTCTTTCACCCATTTATTTTACGTACCGCGGTGCAATCGAAATCAAAGCCAGTCCGCCGATGAACAACACCAGCATCACCCCCAGCATGAGCCGCACTTTCGGGCTTGCCCCGGCGAACTCTTTCCAGACCAGCAGCCCCCATAAAGCGCTCACCATAGTGGCGCCCTGTCCGATCGCATAGCTCACCGCCGGACCCACCTCAACCGACTTCGGCGCGCTCGACGCCGTGAAATTCGCAATCGCCCCCGTGCACCACAACAACCCGCCGGCGATGCCCAAGGCATGCTGCTTCAAAGTGCCCTGGAAATAGCTGAACATCGATAGCGGCTCACCCTGTACAGGCAGGTTCAGAAAATACAAATTGAAGATGAACGTCGAGAAAAAAACACCCAGTGCGAACATAAACGCCACGGCGTACGGCCCCAGGCCGGCGGCATCCATACCCGCGCCTTTTCCCATTTCCACCAGCGGATAAAACGAACCCATCAGCGCGCCGCTTATCAGACTCAACACTATACCCTTCAGCCCCGCGCCCCCAGCCTTCGGCGGCGCCTTCGACTTGCCCTTGACCACCGGGGCCTTAGCCCCCCCCGCATGCGACGAATAGGCGAAAGCGTCGACGATAATCGCGCCCACCACCAGCACCACTCCCACCGTAAGTAAGATAGGATTGCCCTGCGGGTTCAAGAAGTAATTCCACACGACCCCTACCACCAGCGCCAGCCCGATCCCGACCGGAAACGCCACCGCCAGACCGGCCACCGATATTGCCGCCACCAGCAGCATATTGGCCAGATTGAACACCACGCCTCCGGCCACCGCCCACGCCATATTCCGCTTCCCGGCCACAATCAGGTTGTCGGAAAACGACAACTCGTCCCCCATGGACCCAAACGTGTACGCCGCGATGATCGCCGCCAGCAGCACGCCCAGCGAGTAGTCGTAATAGAACAACTCGAAGCGCCATTTCCCCGTAAGCTTGAATGCATTGGCCCAGGAACCCCAGCAGATCATCGAAAGAACGATCAAGATCAGCGCCCCGGCGTACGTTTGTGGAATCAACATGAAAGCTTCGCGATTTTACCACGCCCGGGTGTTCCTCGTATTCCTTGTGTTCATCAGTACTAAAGTTCTAAGGCCCCTTCCTAAAGTTTTTCTCATACAAAACCGAATGGGAATTATAGTTCGGTCTCAGGAGGAGGCCACGATGAGACTCTGTGTTCCGGCGTTTGCCGTGCTGATCACCGCCGGGGCGTTTGCCGCCGACCGCCACAAAATCGATGTGGACGCCGAAAGCGACGACGGTATTCTGTTGCAAAGGATTCAACAGGAACCGCTGGCCAAGCGTAAGTTAGCTCTTCTGGAAAAATACGCCGCCCAGTTCGCGCGGACTACGTCGATCGCCTGGGTGTATGAGCAACTGCTGCCGATCTACGTGGAAGCCAAACAGCTCGATAAGGTAATGGCGACCGCCGAGAGTCTCCTGGCCGTCGATCCCTACGATGTGGACGCGGCCGACGCCGCCCTGCACGCCGCGGAGAGCATGAGCGATACAGCGCTCGTCCAAAAGTACGCGGCGTTATCGTGGGATCTTGCCTCCAAAGCGGCAAAATCGAAACGGCCATCCGATCCCGACGACGTCCCCGATTGGACCAAGCAAGTCGAATTCGCCAAGCAGTTGATGAGTTACGCGGAGTACGTCTTATCCACGCAAGCCTTGGCCGAACCCGATCCTCAAAAGAAAGCCGATCTGCTCCACCTTCTGGAATTACGCAATGCACAGAGCAAATATCTGATTGCCGCCAGGGCCAAACCGGTGCATATCGACCTGGCCGCGATGAGCCCGGAGAAGGCCGAGCGCTTGCTGGCCGACGATCCCGACAATGTCGACTACCTGATGAACGTCGCGGACTACAACATGCGGCGCGAGCACGACCTGCAAAAGGTCTTGAATTATTCGATTCGCATTCTCGACGTGATGCCTCGCAAGTCCAGGCCCGAAGGGAGCACCCACGAGGAATGGGAGCGGAAAAAGGGCAAGTACATCGGCGCGGCGAACTGGATGGTGGGCGTGGTCTATGGCAAGCAGGGACGCTACAGTCTATCGGACCGCTACCTGCGCGCCTCTCTTTCCAATATCCGTGACAATACGCAGGCGCTGGCGGCCGCATACTTCTACCTTGGATACGACAACTACGCCCTGGCCGGCGAGCTGCACGACAAAGGCAAGGCTGTGGAAGCGGTCCGGTACAGCAAGCTGTGCGTGGCCATCGAAGGACCATTTCAGCCACTCGCCCAAAAGAACCTCGACGTGCTCCGCAACGAATACAACGTCGAGTAGCCACACCACCGGCCCAGTTTCTTCATCGCCTCGGTGTTCCTCGTATTCCTCGTATTCCTCGTATTCCTTGTGTTCCCCGTGTTCCTTGTATTCCTCGGTGTTCCCCGTGTTCCATCTTTTCAGCCAGTGCTATTCTGATAAATGCTCATAAATCCTCACTCCGGCGCACGGGGACTTGCATTTGCCCCCCCAAGTGAGGCAAGCTGGATGGTTTTCCCACTGTGACGGAAAAGAATCCATGCGGGTGAGAATTCTCTATCACGATCATTGTTTCGATGGCGCCGCTTCAGCCGCGTTCTTCAGCCGCTTTTACGAAGGCAAGTACGCGCCGGATGCCACGTTCGAGTTTACGGGCCTCGCGCACAAGGCGTCCCAACTCTTCGAAGACAGCCTCTTCGACGGTGACGTAAATGCGATCGTGGATTTCAAATACTCGCCCGACCCGCGGCTGACCTGGTGGTTCGATCATCATCAGAGCGCGTTCTTGAGTTCTCAGGACGCCGAGCATTTCCGGCACGATACCAGCGGCCAGAAACTCTACGATCCGGCCTACAGCTCATGCACCGGTTTCATTGCCGCCGTGACGCGGGAAAGATTCGGTTACCAGGCCCAAGACCTGGCGCAGTTGGTGGAGTGGGCCGATATCATCGACGGTGCCCGCTATGCCAGCGCGCAGGCGGCCGTGGAAATGCGCGCACCCGCGATGCAGCTCACGCTGGTAATCGAAAGTGCGAAAGGCTCGGAGATAATCCACCAGATTATTCGCTGGATGCGCCACTGCACGCTCGATCAAATCATCCAGAGGCCGGAAATCCAGGAGCTATATTTACCGTTGCATGAGCGTCACATCCGTTCCATCGACATTATCCGCAACCGCGCCAAAAGCGAGAACGGCGTAATCTTCTTCGATTTAATCGACGTGGATTTAGACGGCTATAACAAATTCATCCCGTACTATTTGTTTCCGGAATCAACTTACACGGTATCCGTGAGCACGCAGAGCTTCCGCACCAAAGTCTCGGTGGGCTCGAATCCGTGGGCTCCTAAAACACCGGTTCACAACCTGGCCACGATCTGCGAGCGTTACGGCGGGGGCGGGCATCCGAAAGTAGGCGCCATCAGTTTTGAAGTAGGAGCTGTGGAAGAGGCCAGGAAGGTTGCGGCGGAAATAAAGCGGGAGTTAGGCAACTGAGGAACCCATCAACCGCTCTACATATTTTGCGATCAAATCCACTTCCACGTTAATTCTTCTTCCAACTTCATAGTCGGGCAAAACCGTATTCTCGTACGTATGCGGAATAATGGCGACGCCTACGACAGCCTGTTCCAAGGCAGCGATAGTTAAGCTGACCCCATCCAGCGTCACCGATCCTTTGTGAATAAAATAGCGATCCAGCTCACCAGGCATCCGGACTTTGAGCCACCAGTTTCCATCCGGCAAGGACTCGAGCGACAGAAGCTCCGCGGTCCCATCCACGTGCCCCTGCACGATGTGGCCGCTTAGCCGGTCGCCCACCGCCGCCGCGCGTTCCAGATTTACGCGCGAGCCTTCGCGCAACATTCCCAAATTACTGCGCGACAAAGTTTCGGGCGACAGATCGGACCAGAATCCATCCGGCTCAACCGTCACCGCCGTGAGGCAGACTCCGTTCACCGCGATGCTTGCGCCCGCCCGGCTATCTTCGAGCACCGTGCGGCACAACACTTTTATCCGGCTGCCCGCAACCGCAACGACCCCTACTTCCTCGATGATTCCCGTGAACACGTCACTTCTCCACGTAGGCTTCGACGGCGAATTCATCCGGCGGAATGCTGTGCAGCTTCACGCGGCGAAGCCGGATGGCATCGGTGCGCCGCAACCGGCCCGTGCCGCCCGCCACCGGCAGCGATCGCAACCCGCCCAGAATCTTCGGCGCGTAATAGAAGAACACTTTGTCGGCGACGCCCGCTTCCAGCACCGCCCAATTCAGCTTGCTGCCGGACTCGATCATCAACGACCGGTATTGCTCATTCGCCAAATACTCGATCAGTTTCTGAAGATCCGCGCGGCCTCCCGGCCCATCGAACACCAGCACACGCACGCCGCGGTATTCCAGCGCGCGGCGGCGATCGTCCGGGGCAGCCGACGTGGTAACGATCAAAAGATCGCCGGCGGCGCTGGCCACCATGCGCGAATCCAGCGGAATCCGCAGCGTGGAATCGGCCACAATGCGCAGCAGCGGCCGGCTGCGCTCGCATCCGGTTCGATCCGTCAGCAGGCAATCGTCGGCCAACACCGTTCCGATGCCCGTAAGAATCGCGTCCGCCTGGTGCCTGATTTGCTGCACGTGCGCTCGCGCTCGCTCGCTCGTAATCCAGCCGGTGTTGTCGTCTGGCGCGGCGATCTTGCCGTCCAAAGTGAGAGCGGCTTTCAAGGTTACCAGCGGACGCCCGGTCCGCATGGAATGGACGTAAGCTTCATTGAGCTGCGCGGCCTCGCCGGAGTATTCGGAGACCACATCGACAGCGATGCCCGCCTCGCGCAACCCGCAAAAGCCCTGGCCTGCGACATGCGGATTCGGATCTTCCATCGCGGCCACCACTCGCGCCACGCCCGCATTCACTAGTGCGCTGGCGCACGGCGGGGTGCGGCCCTCAAACGAGCACGGTTCCAAAGTTACATAAACAGTGGACCCGCGTGCGCGATCGCCGGCTTCGTCCAACGCAACGATCTCGGCATGTTTCTTGCGCTCGTAGATGTGAAAGCCGCGGCCCACTACCTCGCCGTCCTTGACGATCACCGCGCCGACCGCCGGATTCGGGCTGGTGCGTCCCAATCCCTCGCGCGCCAGATCGAGCGCTTCCTCCATCCACGAGTTCTTCATGTCGAAAACAACGATGCGATAAATTTGTCCGGCTCGAAAGGAAGCAGATCGCCCGCCTGTTCGCCCACGCCGATGTAGCGGATCGGCAAATTCAGCTCGCGGGCAATCGCCACCACGATGCCGCCCTTCGCGGTGCCATCCAACTTGGTGAGCACGATGCCCGTGACGCCGCTCGTTTCCGTAAACCTGCGCGCCTGCTCCAGTCCGTTCTGTCCGGTGGTGGCGTCCAGCACCAGCAGCACTTCGTGCGGCGCATCGGGAATCACCTTCGCGGCCGTGCGCCGCATTTTCTCGAGCTCGGCCATCAGATTTTGCTTGGTGTGCAGCCGGCCCGCGGTATCCACGATGACGTAATCCACCTTGCGCGCCTTCGCTGCCGTCAGCGCATCGAAAAGCACCGCGCTCGGATCCGCGCCGGCCGATTGCCGGATCACATCCGTATCGGTGCGGACGCCCCACACCTGCAACTGCTCGATGGCGGCGGCGCGGAATGTGTCGGCCGCGCACAGCAACACACTGCGGTCTTCCGCCTTGAACCGGTTCGCAAGTTTGCCGATAGTAGTGGTCTTGCCCGAACCGTTCACGCCGACCACCATTACCACCGCGGGCGGTTGCGTGACGCGCGGAATTGGACGCTCGGCCGCTTCCAAGATTTCAAGCAGATGTTCGGCGATGAGCTGTTTGACTTGCTGCGCGTCTCCCACCTGTTTGCGGTCGACGCGCTGGCGGATGCTTTCCAGAATTTCCGAAGCCGTGTTGACGCCGACGTCGGCGGTGATCAGCGCATACTCGAGTTCTTCGAGCAGGTCGGCGTCGATCTCTTTTCGTCCGGCGATGGCCTCTTCCAGGCGGTCCACCAGGCCTGTGCGAGTTTTTTCAATGCCGGCCTTTAGCCGGTCGAGCAGGTTCGGTTCTTGGGGTACGGAGCCAAATAACGTTTGAATCATGGGAGGAAATGCAGGGAATCTTTATTGTACCGGATGCATGTTAAGCTGAAGCCAAGTGGCCCGCTTTCCGGTCAAAATACTAATCGTGTTCAGCATCGCGATGGCGCTGGCCAATGCGCGATGCGTGGCGCAGTGCCTGGTGCAGTCGTGCGAATCCGGCGGGGATCACTGTCATTCTCACGGAAAATCGAACGCGGGTTTGTGCTCGCACCAACACGAGATGACAGTCGCCAGCGTTGATTCTCAGACTACCGGCGACGCTGTCCAGTTTCTTCTTCCAGTTGCGTCCGCGAGCTTGGAGTCGCAGGACATCTGGTTCCAAATGGATGTACCAGCCCCATCGCCGCCGCTTTTATTCCGCTCCACTGCTCAAACTCTTCGAATCTGATCCCTTCATTTACGTCCGTTCGCGGCCGAAAAATGAAAGGACTGAAGTATGTTTCGTGTTGTCATTTGTTTCTTATTAGCCTTAGCTCGCGCCATTGCGCAAGAGCCGGCCCATGACATGTCGCACATGCAGATGGGCGGCTCGAATCAGGCCGGTGGATTCTTAATGGGCTTGGCGTCCGGCACCAGCATGAACCCGCAATCGTGGCCGATGCCGATGTTGATGTTGAACCAGTCGAATTGGAGTTTGATGTTCATGGGCCAGGCATTCCTGGTCGACACGCAAGAGACCGGCCCGCGCGGGCATGACAAATTTTATTCTCCGAATTGGGGAATGTTCGCGGCCAGCCACAACCTTGGCGGCGGCAGTTTCATGATCCAGACGATGCTCAGTCTGGACCCCGCAACCATTACGAATCGCCGCTTCCCCGAACTCTTTCAGACCGGCGAAACCGCGTACGGAAAACCGCTGGTGGACGCCCAGCACCCGCACGATTTCCTGATGGGGTTCGGTATCCATTACGCGCACCCGATCGGCGAAAACACAACCGTGCAGGTGTACTATGCGCCGGTGGGCGATCCGGCGCTAGGCCCCGTCGCGTTTCCGCATCGCGCTTCCGCGGCCGAACTGCCGCAAGCAACACTCTCGCATCACTGGCAGGATTCCAGTCACATCGCCAACAACGTTGTGACGGCCGGTATTATGCACAAGAAAATCCGGTTGGAAGCGAGTGGATTTTATGGGACCGAGCCGAATGAGAATCGCTGGAATATCGATTTCGGCCCGATGAATTCCTGGGCGACGCGCGTATCGTACTTCGCTACCGAGAATTGGATGATGCAGGTTTCGGTTGGAAGGCTGGCGCGTCCGGAGCGGCAGGAGGCGGGCGATGTGGTGCGGTCCACCGCGTCGATTCATTACACGCGGCCGATGTACGGGTCGAGCTGGTCGACCAGTTTGATTTGGGGGCGCAATCATAAGACACTCGATCGGCGGAATTCCAAGTCTTATCTCTTGGAGTCGGTGCTGCCGTTCAGCCGGAAGAATTTTGTTACGGGAAGAATGGAGCTGGTCGACAAGGATGAGCTGGTTGGTGGGCAAACGTTCCGCATCGGGGCGTACACGCTGGGGTACACGCGGGACATCGGCACGTTCCACAATCTCCAAAGTGGAATTGGCGCAAATTTCACGAGCTATTCGAGGCCGGATGCGCTCAAGCAGTATTACGGCAACCATCCGGTATCGGTAAACATATTCGCAAGATTCCGTTTGAAATAATGTGGGGCAGGTTGGTAACCTGCGGCCGATTGGCAATCGGCCCGTAAACAATTCCGAATTCAGTAACAGGCCGATTGCCAATCGGCCGCAGGATGCCATCCTGCCCCACAATAATTAGCAGTCAGGTTAAGCAGAATTGACTATTGGCGTTTTATCTCCAACGCGCGTTCCAGGTTCGTGCGGGCCGACTCGTATGCCGGATCGATCTTCACTGCCGCCTGAAAATGCTCGATCGCTTCATCCACCTTGCCCTGCGCCAGCAGTGCTTGTCCCCAACCGTTGTGCGAATTCGCCAAGTCCGGTTTCAGCTTCAGCGCCGTTTGAAATTCGCGAATGGCTTCGTCGGTGAGGCCGAGCTCCAGCAGCGACCCTCCCAGATTGTTGTGCGACAGCTCGTAGTCGTCGGCCATTTGGATCGACTGCCGGAAGTGCGCGATCGCGCCGGCGCTGTCTCCGCGCGCGGAGTACACCAGTCCCAAATTGTTATAGGCGATGAACGACGGCGCCACTGCGACGGCCTGCGTCCAAAGCGTCTCCGAGTTTCGCCACACGCGCACCTGCTTGAAGGTCAAAAAGCCCAGTCCGCAAATGACGACACCAGCGGCCAGCGCCACGGCGCGCTTCTGAAAAACAACCAGCATGCCCCCGCCGAGAATCGCCCATCCTAGGCACGCCAGGTAGCTGTATCGATCCGCGGTGATTTGCTGTCCGTTGTGAAAAATCCCCAGCACTGGAATCAACATCACCGCGTAGGCCAGCCACGCCGCCAGCACTGCCGGATATTTGCGGCGAAACATGAGCGCCCCTGCCGTAACTAAAACCACGACGATCATGCTGAGTTGGAAGGGCAGCGCCCTGGGATCGATCTTGTGCGGCGTCAAGGCGTAGAACGGAGCGAGGCTGAAAGGCAAGAGGGTCTTCCATAGGTAGAATGTCAACCCATACAGCGAAATCGCCAGCCGCGCGAACCAATCCACGCGGACCATCGACGCGGTGATTCCCTCCAGCTTGCCAATGTAGAGCGCCAGCGCTCCATCGGCGAGGCTCAGCAAGAAGAACGGAATCTTCTCGAGCCATGCCGCGCGGTCCAGTCTTCGGAGTGGATATGCATCCAGGATCAACAAGACCACAGGCAGCGTGACCGCGATCTCTTTCGAGAGGAGAGCCAGAATGAAAAATCCAAAACAGGCCCAGTAATACTTGCGGCCGCGCAGATAAACCAAAATCGCCAGCAGAAAAAACATTCCGGAAACCACGTCGCGCCGCTCGGTGACCCATGCCACGGACTCCGCACGCAACGGATGCAAGGCAAACAGCAGTGCGGCGAATAGCGCGCCGACCGGAATGCGGGCTTGCATTTCCTTCGAGCGATCTCGCATAGCAAGCCGCAGTAACGCGAGCGACAGAAAATAGAAAAGCACTGCATTCACGGTGTGGAACAGAACGCTCGTCAGGTGATAACCCAACGGGTTCATCTCCCAGATCGTGTAATCCAGTCCCAGCGTCATCCACGTGATGGGCACGTACCGGCCCAACAAGTGACTGCTCCACATCCATTCGATTTCCGTCCAGCCCAGCCCGCGATAATTGGGATTCAAAACGAAATTCCGCTCGTCGTCCCAGTTGACAAATTCGTTGCTTACCGCAGGCAGAAACAGAAGCAGCGTCAACAAAGCCACGATTGCCGGGAAGTGCCGAGACATCGCAAGAGATTATCGCAGCAATACAAGCTTCGGCGCAGGTACGCTGGTAGTGGAGCTATGTTTCCAATCCTCCAAAAACAGGCCGGCGCTATCGATCCAGTTTGTGGCATGACCGTCGATCCATCGCACGCCGCCGGAAAATCTTCGTACCAGGAAAAGGATTACTACTTCTGCTCCAAGGGATGCCTGGCGAAGTTCGAATCCGATCCGGAAAAATATCTGCATCCCGCCGCTCAGCCCGAGCCCATGACCGCGCAACCGCATTCCGCGGAATACACCTGCCCGATGCATCCCGAAGTCCGCAAGACCGGACCCGGCTCGTGCCCCAAGTGCGGCATGGCGCTCGAGCCTGCGACGGCGACGTTGTCCGCTCTAGACGAGGTGAATCCGGAATACGTGGACATGCGGCGCAGATTTTGGTTGAGTGTCTTTCCAACCGCGGCCCTGCTGATATTGATGTACGCAAACTTGCACCAGCCGTGGCTCGAATGGATACTCGCTACGCCCGTAGTTCTCTGGGCCGGCTGGCCGATTTTCCAACGCGGCTGGGATTCACTGGCTCGCCGCAGCTTAAATATGTTCACGCTGATCGCCACCGGTACCGGCACGGCATATCTATACAGCGTCGCCGGCACACTGACGCCGGCCATTTTTCCGGATTCGTTCCGCACGCATGGCGGCCAGGTGGCCGTCTACTTTGAGCCGGCCGCGGTCATCGTAACGTTGGTTTTGCTGGGCCAAGTTCTGGAATTGCGCGCGCGCGGGCAAACCAGCAGCGCCATCAGAGGGCTGCTCGGGTTGGCGCCCAAAAACGCGAGGCGCATTCGAGTGGACGGAACGGAAGAAGATGTTGCGCTCGATCAACTACAAATCGGCGACCAGTTGCGCGTCCGGCCCGGCGAGCGAGTGCCGGTGGACGGCTCGGTAATCGAGGGGTCGAGTTCGGTGGATGAGTCGATGATCACCGGCGAGCCCATGCCGGTTGAAAAAACCGCCGGCGGCAAAGTGACCGGAGGGACCGTGAACGGAACCGGCTCGTTCATTATGCGCGCCGAGCGAGTGGGCGAGAAAACTTTGCTCGCGCAGATCGTGAAGATGGTGAGCGAGGCGCAACGTTCGCGCGCGCCCATACAGCGGCTGGCGGACGTCGTCGCATCCTGGTTCGTGCCCGCCGTGATTGCGGCCGCAATTTTCACCTTCATCGCCTGGAGTGTTTGGGGACCGCCGCCGCGCATGGCCTATGGATTGGTGAACGCCGTGGCGGTATTGATCATCGCGTGTCCATGCGCGCTGGGCCTGGCGACTCCAATGTCGATCATGGTTGGAACCGGCCGGGCTGCAATGGCGGGCGTGCTGATCCGCAATGCCGAGGCGCTCGAAGCCCTTCATAAAGTAGACACGCTGGTCATCGACAAGACCGGCACACTCACCATCGGAAAGCCGAAGCTTGTGACCGCCGGCGATTTGGAAATTCTGCGGCTGGCGGCCAGCGTGGAGCGAATGAGCGAGCATCCGCTCGCGGCCGCTATCGTCCAAGGCGCGCTGGA
The DNA here is from genome assembly GCA_036521635.1 of Bryobacteraceae bacterium. Classification (GTDB taxonomy): domain Bacteria; phylum Acidobacteriota; class Terriglobia; order Bryobacterales; family Bryobacteraceae; genus Palsa-89. The sequence goes on from DATDHK010000318.1 coordinate 11,284, forward strand.
ACGCAACCTTTCGCTTTCCAAGGCCGGGAGTTTTCATTCCACGACAGGGCAGGGCGTTTCGGCAATGGTTGACGGACACACGGTGACCATCGGCCGCGCCGCTCAGCCGGATTTGCGCGAACGCGCCGAGGAGCTGATGCGCGACGGCCAGACCGTGGTCTACGTGAGCGTCGACGGCGCCGCCGCCGGATTGCTCGGCATCGCGGATCCGATTAAGCCATCGGCGAAGGATGCTATCGCCAGCCTGCAACGCGAAGGTCTGAGGATTGTGATGCTCTCGGGCGATAGTCGCGTGACTGCCCAGGTGGTTGCGGAAAAACTGGGCATCTCTGAAGTTCACGCCGAAGTTCTTCCTGACGGAAAGGCTCATGTCGTGTCCGATCTGCAATCCCAAGGAAGAAAGGTCGCCATGGCAGGCGACGGCATCAACGATGCACCCGCCCTGGCGAAAGCCACCGTGGGGATTGCCATGGGAACGGGCACGGACATCGCGATGCAAAGCGCCGCCATTACTCTGGTCAAAGGAGATTTGCGAGGCATCGTCCGCGCCCGCGCGCTCAGCCGCGCCACCATGCGGAACATTCGGCAGAACCTGTTCTTCGCTTTCTTCTACAACACCATCGGAGTGCCGATCGCCGCCGGAATTCTGTATCCGTTTTTCGGCATCCTGCTTAGCCCGGTGATTGCCAGCGCCGCGATGACCCTAAGCTCCGTCTCGGTGATTGCGAATGCGCTGCGGCTGAGAAAGCTGGAACTGTGATCGATCTGCATACACATACCAACGAGTCGGATGGAAGTTATACTCCGGCGGAACTGATCGATCACGCGGTCGCGCTGAAGCTCGAGGCGCTGGCGATTTCAGATCACGATACGTTCGCCGGCTACGACCAGGCGGTTCAACCCGCCGCGGATGCGGGGCTAGATCTGGTTTGCGCTATCGAACTCGGGGCGCGTACCAGCGGCACGCCGCGGCGCACGGTCCACTTGCTGGGCTATTTCCTGCATCAGCCTCCGTCGGCTGAGTTTCGCGGGTGGCTGGATGAACTGCTGACGAATCGCCGGGAGCGGAATTTGCGGCTGATCGATAAATTGCGATCGGTGGGCGTCGAAATCGAGTTGAGCGACGTGGAACGGATTGGGCGGACGCTGACAGGGCGGCCCCATTTCGCGCGCGTGCTGGTACATAAAGGATACGCTGCGAATACAGAGGAGGCGTTCCGCAGGTATCTCGGCGAATCGGCGGCGGCGTTCGTGGAGCGGCAGCAACCGGATGCGAACGTGGGAATCCGGCGGATTCTGGCGGGCGGAGGACTGCCGTTTTTGGCGCATCCGGGCCGGTTAGGAATCCGCGACCCGGGGATTGAGGAACATCTTATTTCGAGTCTGAAGGACGCTGGGTTGAAGGGAATTGAGGTTTATCATTCGGACCACGGACCGGCCGATGTCGAGCGCTACAAGGAGCTGGCGAAGAAGTATGAACTGGCTGTGAGTGGAGGGTCGGACTTTCATGGGGAGGCCAAACCTAGGGTCGCGCTGGGTAGCGGAGTTGGCGGAAACGTCAATGTGCCGAAGTCGGTTCTGGAGAGGCTGAGGGAGTAATTGTGGGGCAGGATGGCATCCTGCGGCCGATTGGCAATCGGCCTGTTCCTGATTTGTCGAAAGCCTCGGAAGGCCGATTACCACTCGGCCGCAGGTTACCAACCTGCCCCACAAGGATAAGGCAGAAAACTTCTTAGTTCTTGCTAATCCGCTTGCGCAGCAAACCCAGGCCCAGCAAGCCGGATCCCAGCAACAGGAACGACAGCGGCTCGGGCGATGAGAAAGTGTTGATCACTTGCGAAATGCTCGCGGTTCCGTTGGTCCCCGAATCCACGTGAATGTCCTTGGAGACTGAAACCGACGTCACGGGCGCGAAGAACACCACGGCGTTGAACGACGGAGGTGGATTGGTGACGCTGATCGATCCACTGCTGCCGGCCGGGCAAGCGGCCAACACATGGTTCAGGCAGTAACTCTCAACCACCGACGACGTACCGGTGCCGGTGAAGCTGCCGTTGAAAAACAGGTGCAGATCGGTGATTGCAGCCGCGGCAACGGTAAATGTCACGACTGAATCTTGGAAACTGGCGACCCCGCCGGCCTGTGTGCCGACGTTCCATCCGCCCGCGAATTGAAACCCTTCGTTTCCGTCCTGGACTTGTGGCGTCACAGTGAGTCCCGATGCGGGGATGGCGATGCCCGCGGGATTGGCGGATGAAGCATAGCCGAAGGCTGAGAATGTTAAGTTACCAGACGTGCAAGTGAAGCCCGCTCCCAAATACGACGTGTAACTTCCGATTGGGCAAGTGGTGCTGCTGGCGAAAGCCGACGTAGACAGCAGTATCACGCCCGCAAGAACAATGAAAAAAAGCGAAAACCTTTTCAAGTGACCCTCCTCCGTTGAAAACCTAATGGGAATACCTTGCTGGCCTTTCCCTTATTACGACCTACGCTGAGCGTATCATTACCCCAGGCGGGATTCCTACTGGAACTATTTGCAGGGAGGGCGCTAAAAAAAACAAAACGCGGAACGCATCGATCTGCGTCCCGCGCTTCGGAGGAGTAACTGGAAGTAACTCTGTCAGCTCTTGTGGAGCCGCTTGCGAAGAAGTCCAAGACCGAGAAGACCCGAGCCGAGCAGTACGAACGACAACGGCTCCGGACTGGAGAACGTGTTGATCACCTGTGAAATGCTCGCGGTTCCGTTGGTGCCCGAGGTCACGTTGATGTCTTTGGAGACCGAAACCGAAGTCACTGGAGCAAAGAAAACGACGGCGTTGAATGAGGGCGGTGGATTCGTAACCGAGATCTGACCGCTCTGGCCCGCCGGGCAACCCTGCAGCGTGTGGTTGAGGCAGTAGGTTTCCGCCACGCCACTCAAGCCGGTTCCAGTGAAGCTGCCGTTGAAAAACAGGTGAAGGTCCGTGATGAAGCCGGTGACGGTGAAACTGAGCAGCGAATCCTGGAAGCTGCTGACGCCGCCCGCTTGCGTTCCGACGTTCCATCCGCCGGCGAATTGGAACCCTTCGTCCCCAGTGGTGGTGATTGGGGTCACGGTGAGGCCCGATGCCGGAATCGCAATTCCAGCCGGGTTGGCGGTGGAGCTATATCCAAAGGCTGAAAACGTGAGATTGCCAGACGTGCAACTGAAGTTCGCTACGAGATACAACGTATAGGCACCAGTCGGGCAGGTTGTAGCACTCCCAAAGGCCGTGCCGGCCAATATCATGCACCCCAAAATCAGAAACAAAACTTTTTTCATGTCTACTCTCCTCCGAAAATCTACCAAACCATCAAATGATAACCCTGCCGCATCCCTCCGCCGCAGACAATTCATGGCTGATGACTTGAGAACGAGTGTACCATCCAACGCGGTCAATTTCAAGGACTTTGTTGCCCGTACTCAATAGATTTTTGTGGGGCAAAGTACTAGTACGGGACGGGTATCAGTTTTCCTATTTTCCAGCCCCGAGGACAGAATTCAGCGAGTACGGGCGGGAAGGGCGATGGTCGAGTCTAAGTGTATTTATTATCAATATTATATGGTGATATCACCACCCGTCTGTTACGCACCTTACTCCGGGGTACTTTTGGGAGGCAAATGCATTTCTCCCCTCGGACGCCGGTTTTCGTGCTGGCGGACCCCAATTGGGGGGTACTGGTCATCGTGTTTTTACAAAACGAACCCACGAAATCACCGGGCAACTTTCCCCGAGTTTTGTGGCACACTGTTTTGACATGGCGATTTGGCTTAGCGAAGCGGATGTGCGGGAGGTCCTGTCACTGCCGGATCTCATTGAGGCGATTGAGTCGGCTGTGGTGGCGTTTTCGGCGGGTAAGGCGGCTCAACCGGTCCGAGCGGTGCTGGAGGCGCCCGGCGGGGTCTTTGCCTCCATGCCCGCCTACCTGGGGTCGATACCGGCGATGGGCGCCAAATTAGTCACGGTTTTTCATGGGAATACGGGCCAAGGGCTGCCCACTCATCTCGCCACAATCGTGCTGCTCGATCCTGCTACCGGCGGACTGCTGGCCACAATGGACGGCAGGTACATTACAGAGGTGCGGACGGCCGCCGCCTCGGCCGTCGCGGCGCGGCATCTGGCGCTTCCGGAGGCATCGGTTCTGGCCATAATAGGATCGGGAGTGCAAGCGCGAAGCCACCTGGAATTGCTGCCATTAGTCCGCAAATTCAACGACATACGCTGTTGGAGCCCAACCGCGGCCAATGCGCGGAAGCTGGCCTCGGAATTCGACCGGCTGCCGGTTCGAATTGTTGAAAGCGCGCGGGCGGCTGTGGAGGGCTCGGACGTCGTCGCGCTGGTCACCGCTTCCAACACGCCGGTTTTCCAGGATGCATGGGTAAAGCCGGGGGCCTGCGTAATTTCGGTGGGCGCCTGCCGGCCTATGCAGCGGGAGATGGACCCGGCGCTGGTGGCGCGGGCGGTGCTGGTGGTGGATTCGCGGGCCGCCGCGCTTAAAGAATCCGGCGACGTGGTGCAAGGTATTCGGGAAGGGCGGTTCGACGAGACGCATATCGCCGCCGAGCTGGGACAAGTGGCTGCGGATCCGAGACTGGGGCGCAGCAACCGGGAGCAGATTACAGTCTTCAAGTCGCTGGGCATGGCGGTGGAGGATGTGGCGGCCGCGGACTTGGCATACCGGCGCGCGATTCAGATAGGGAAAGGCGTCGAGCTTGGGTGATTCCTATGACGCGGCGGTCATCGGGGCGGGCGTTTTCGGAGCCTGGATAGCCTATCGCCTGCGGCGCTCGGGCAGATCGGTTGCATTGCTGGACGCCTACGGACCGGCGAACAGCAGGGCCAGCTCCGGCGACGAATCGCGCATTCTGCGGATGGGCTACGCGGCCGAAGAGATTTATACGCGCTGGGCCATGCGGTCGCGACAGCTTTGGATCGAGTTTTTCGAGAGTGTGGGCCAGCCCGAGCTCTTCGTGCCGACGGGCGCTTTGTGGACTCCACCGCCCGGCGATCTGGGGATTGCGCAGACCATGGCGGCCTTTGAAAGATGCGGCGCGCCATTCGAGTTTCTCAAGCCCGCGGAGCTGCCGGCGCGCTTTCCGCAGTTCGCTTTCTCCTCGGAACGAATCGGGATTTTCGAACCGTGGGCCGGAGCGTTGTACGCGCGAAGGGCGGTGCGGGCGGTGGTGGAGGAAGCGGTCCGGAACGGCGTCGATTATTTTCGCGATGCGGCCGAGGCGCCCGATGGCGGGGAAGTGCGGACGAAGTCGGGCAATGTGGTGCGGGCGGGGGCGTTCGTTTATGCGTGCGGTCCCTGGCTGCCGCAAATCTTCCCGGAGATTTTGGAGGGGCGAATCCGTGTGACCCGGCAGGAAGTATTTTACTTCGGTCCGCCGGCCGGCAACCGGCAATTCGCGCCGCCGGCGATGCCGGCCTGGATCGATTTCAGCAGCGGACGCGGCGAATATGTTGTGCCGGATCTCGAGAACCGCGGCTTGAAGGTTGGATTCGACCGGCATGGTCCGGCGTTCGACCCGGACTTCGGCGAACGCATTGCGCGGTATGGGGCCGAAGTCCGAACCTTCGTGGCCGAGCGATTCCCGGCGCTGGCCGGCGCTCCGATTGTGGAATCGCGGGTCTGCCAATATGAAAACACCGGGAACGGCGATTTTCTGATCGACCGGCATCCGCAATTGGAGAACGTGTGGCTGGCCGGCGGCGGGTCGGGGCACGGGTTCAAGCACGGTCCGATGGTGGGCGAATATGTGACGGGGCTGCTGGATGGCGCTGTCGAGGTAGAACCCAGGTTTTCTTTGGATACCAAGTCGCGCGAACCGCGGCGCTCGGTGTATTGACATGCATTGGCTGCTCCCGGACCTGCGTTATGCGACGCGTATTCTGAGACGCAGCCCTGGATTCACGATTGTCGCGGTGCTGGTTCTGGCGCTGGCGATGGGCGCGACAACCGCGATTTTCAGCGTGCTGGACGCGGTGCTGCTGCGTCCGTTGCCCGATGCGGGCTGCCCGAGTGGATCCCAACATCGCGCTTCGTGAGGAATAGGAGTGAACCCCCAAACTTGGGAAGTATCCGCGCGCCTTTCGGCAGATGGCGGTGGAACGGATGAAGCACTGCGACAGCGTCCTGGAATTGGCCAGAGAGCTGGGCGTGCACCGGTCGGTACTGTACCGGTGGCGAAATCAGCTGGCGCCGCCGGATCGGGCTGAATGGAGGGAGGCGGCCTTGGCGGAGAAAACGCTGGAGATTGATTTTTCAAAGGCGCCTCCACGATTTGGAATACAATGCCAGCAGTGCGGATTATATTTTTAATTTTATTTGCCGCGATCGCGGTGGCGCAGGAAGATCACTCGCAGCATCAACACGCGGTTGCCGGACTTGGCGCCGTTGACTTTCCGACGTCCTGCAATGCGGCGGCGCAAAAATCGATTTCGCGGGCTGCCGCGCTGCTCCATTCGTTTGGGTATGAGGAAGCGCGTGTTGGGTTCAACGCCGCGGCAAAGGCCGACCCGGACTGCGGCATGGCCTATTGGGGCGTGGCGCGGACCTGGTATCACCCCATATGGGCGCCGCCTTCATCCGATGAATTGAAGCAAGGCGCGGCGGCGCTCGACCGGGCGCAAGGCATCCGCGCGAAGACCGGCCGCGAGCGCGACTACATCCACGCGCTCGCGGTGTTCTATAAGGACTGGCAGACCGTGGACCACGCGACCCGCGCGAAAAACTACGAACATGCGCTGGCGGAGGTCTGCGCTCGCAACCCCACCGACGACGAGGCCGCGATCTTCCATGCGCTGCAGCTTGTTGCGATCGGCTATCTCGACCCCACCGATAAGACGTATGCGTGGCAGAAGAAGGGCAGCGATATTCTCAATCAGTTGCTGCCGCGTCATCGGAACCATCCCGGCGTGGCGCACTACATTATTCACAGCGTCGACTACCCGCCGCTGGCCGAGACGGGTCTCAAAGCGGCGCGCGCGTACGCGCTGATTGCACCCGATTCGCCGCACGCATTGCACATGCCGTCGCACATCTTCACGCGGCTGGGGCTGTGGGACGATTCCATAACCTCGAACATTACTTCGGCAAAATCGGCCATCGCGCAGGCGCAACGTCTGCACGGCGGCGGAGGATCGTTCGACCAGCTTCACGCGCTGGATTACCTGGTCTACGCTTACCTGCAACAAGCGAAGGACGCGAGCGCTCGAAAAGTGCTGGCGGAGATGGAGGGCCTCACCAGCCTGGACGAAAACCAGTTCGCCGCCGCATATGCATTCGCGGCTTCGCCGGCCCGCTGGGCGCTGGAGCGGCACGATTGGAAAGCCGCTGCCACGCTGGAGGCCAGGCCGGCATGGTTCCCTTGGAACAAGTTCCGGAACGTGGAAGCGCTGGTTCATTACGCGAGAGCGATCGGGGCAGCGCGCGCGGGCGATGTGGCCACAGCGCGCCGTTCGGCCGATGAAATCGCGGCTATCCGTAAGGCTATGCCGGCAACGCGCGACTACGATTGGAGCGGGTCCATCGGCGCGCAATGGGAAACGGCCACCGCGCTGATTGTGTTGGCTGAGGGAAAAAAGGACGAGGGTGTCCGGTTGCTGCGTCTGGCCGCGGACCATGAGGATGCGGTGGACAAGCATCCCGTGACGCCGGGGGCGTTGCTTCCCGCGCGCGAGCTGCTGGCCGATGTGCTGCTCGAGAACGGAGCGGCGGCGGAGGCTCTGAAGGAATACGAGTCGGTTCTGAAGATCGCGCCGCGGCGCTTCAACGCCACGGCGGGGGCTGCTAAAGCGGCTGACAAGAGTGGTGATAAGACGAAGGCCCGCGCGTATGCGATGCAGCTTCGAGAGATTGCCCGCAATGCCGAAACGTCGCGGCCGGATTTGGATTGGGCCCGCGCTTATCTCGGGCGCAATTGAGCGACTTGGATGTTCCTGAACTCGACGCGGGAATGGTGGCCTAACAATCCGATATGTCCGGTGGTTCGGGCGAGCCCCGGATGCTTCTGCAATACTGCTGGATCTTTGACGTCGTCCAGGTTTGCATCCACGATCACCGTGCCGTTCAGGGTCACCTGGATGTGGCGGCCGTCGGCTACAATCTCTTCCTGGTTCCACTCGCCGGTCTTTTTCAGGTAGCCGGTCTTGGCGGGAACCACGTCGTAGATTGAGCCGTGGTATTGCGCGGGCTTCAGTTTTCCGCGATAGACAGGGGCGTCGTGATCCAGGATTTGAATCTCCATGCCGGTGTAGGCTGCGTCGCCTTCGTACGGAGCGCGGATGCCGATGCCGTTGTTGCTGGCTTCCTGCAAGCGAAACTCGAAGCGCAAGATGAAGTTCGAATATTCCTTGACGGTGAAGAGATTGCCGCCGCCGTCGGACGGGCAAACGATCATGCCGTTTTCCACGATGTAGCCGGGGCCGTATTGGCCGCGGATGGTCCAGCCGGTCAGGTCCTTGCCGTTGAAGATGGGGGTGAAGGCTGGGTCGTCGGCGGCGAGGCAGGCGAACAGGGCGACGAAGAGAGTGGAGAGGAGCTTCATCGATACAGGATAGGACATTTTTCTAAGGGGTTTACCGCATTGTTGGTTTAAGCGGAAAACGTTAGGCTGGGATTGTGAAACGGATTTTTGCAGCTTGCGTTGTGTTTGCTTGTCTTGCTTTTTCGCAGGACACAAGGGTTATCTCGCATCGAAGCGTGGATGTGAATGGGCATCGCGTGGCCGATGGTCCTGATGTTGTACAGACCAAGGCGCCGAACAGCTTGGAGTCCACTGAGATCATGCAATCGGTGAATGGGCGGGCGGTTCCGCTGGAGCGGCGGGAAGAGCGGGTGTTGCGCGACGATGCATCCGGACGTTTAGTTGAGACGCTGATTCGCACGTATGATCAGGCCGGAAATCCGAGCCAACCGGTGAAGCAGGTCCTGGAAGAACAGAAGCGGCCGGATGGAAGTTCGACCAGGCAGGTCGCCACCTACCGGGCCGATCTCAACGGCAAGATGCAGCTCATCGAAAAGTCGGTCACGGATGTTCGGAAGAGCGGCTCTTCGGAAACATCAGAAACTTCGTTGCAGCGGCCGGGCGTGAATGGATCGCTGGAAACGGTGGAGAAGCAGACCACGGTCACGTCTAAACAATCCCCCAGCAGTTATCAAAAGGAAGCCATCACGTATCAGCGGGATGGCAATGGAAATTTCGCGCTGGCGGTGAAGCAAGTGGTGGAGCACTCGCAAGACGGGGGCGTGACGACCGATAATGCGGCGCGTTACGAGGTGATCGACGGCCGGTTACAGTTGCACAGCCAGACGGTTTCGAAAGTTGTGACGCGGCCGGATGGATCGCGCGAGACGGAATTGAATCTCTTCGCGCCGAACACTCTGGGCACGGTGGATTCGGGTTCGCAAAAGTTGAAGCTGCGGGAACAACAGATTGTCGAGAAGCGGCCTGGGCCGGGCGGATCGGTTGTGGAGACGGTGAGTGTGCGGCGCCCGAGTTTGACGGATCAGACGGTGCTGGGTCCGGTGAAGCAGATTTCAGAAACGATTTGCCGGGGGAAGTGCGAGAACTGATCCTTATAGCAACAGCCGATTTGACAATCGGCGGCAGGTTGCCAACCTGCCCCACAAAAATCGGAACTAGCCGTGGCCGAGGCGCATTAGCCAGCCCAGGCCGATCAACGCCGCCATGAAATAGGCGAAACAGCGGACGCCGTAACGCAGGCGGTCGGCATCGGTTCGCTTGGTAATTAATCCCAGGACCACCGAAGAAAACAGCGCGAACAGCACCGCGGCTTCGAAGTGGGAAAGATTCATTTTCGGCATCAGTCCTTCTTTCCGATGGCGATTTCGTACGCATCCACCATCGCCAGAACGTTGATCAGTCCCGCGCCAACCAGGAACTTGGTGCCGTAATCGTGCACGTGGCCGGCGATGTCCGGCTGGTTGTAACCGAGCCAGGTGGCCAGCAAGTAGAGCAGCCCCGAAGCCAGGTCGCCGATAAATCCGCCGCAGTAAATTATGGTGGTGAGAATGTCGCCGGTCTGCGGCTGAAACATAGCCCCGCGCATCATCAATCCCAAGGAAAACATGGAGAGCACGGAGACGAGCAGCAATGTGCCGCGGCCGGTACGCTTCAACAGGAAGTGCCCGCCGCCGGGAATCAGCCAGCCGAGCCCTACCGCTGGGGCCCACGTGCCGATTGACGGAGATTTAGCCTGATCGGTTGCCATTGCTTTCAGTTTAGCAGTCTTCCCAGTTTGCCCGATTGCTCCTATTTGTTATTCCTTAAATATGCCTACGCAGAGCCAACTCCTCAACCCCAACTACTATCTGCCGTTGCTCTTCAACGTGGTCCGCATCGCGTTCATTCTGCTTTTCGCATATCTTTGCGCGATGGCGGTGGGGCGGCTGCTGAAGACGCTGCGGAACTACATCGTCAAGATGATGCTGAAGTCCGGCGGCGAATCGGAGTATGAGCTGGAAAAACGTGTCCAGACTATCTGTAGCGTCACGCGAAAAGCGTTGTATATCGTGATCTGGACGATCGCCGCGATCATGATTTTGAAGGAGATGAATTTCGACATCCGGCCGCTGCTGGCGGGCGCGGGAATCGTGGGAGTGGCGGTGGGGTTCGGGGCGCAGAGCATCGTCAAGGATGTGTTGAACGGGATATTTCTGCTGGTGGAGAATCAGCTTCGCGTCCACGACGTGGCCATCATCAATGGCAAAAGCGGATTGGTGGAAGAGATCAATTTGCGGACGACGGTGTTGCGGGGCGAAGACGGCGCGGTGCACATTTTTCCGAACGGTTCCATTCACGAGATTTCAAATCTGACGCGCGAGTTTTCTTATTACGTTTTGAGCGTTTCCGTTTCGTACACCGAAGACACCGATCATGTCATCGCGGTGTTGAAAGAGATCGGCGGCCAGTTGATGCAGGAGGAGCCTTATCATTCGGTCATCCTCGCGCCGCTGGATGTACTGGGGGTGGATCAGCTCGGGAACGACGCCGTTATTATCAAGGCCCGGTTCAAGACGCTGCCGAGCAAGCAGTGGCTGGTGGGGCGGGAGATGAACCGCAGAATCAAAAAGCGATTTCAGGAAGCCGAGATTCAGATGCCGTTCCCGGCGCAGAACGTGCAGCTCGCGCCGGAGCTGCGGGACAAGTTGAAACAGGAGATGCTGAAGGATGCGGAGGGGCCGGCGAAAAGTGAAGCGAAATAGGACAGGCACGTGCTTTCAACATTAGTTCTCTACGTTGTCCTCCCGCTTCGTTCCTACAAGCACGTACTGGAGTATGGCTGGAAGCCCAAAACTTTCCGATTCTCCAGCACAGAACGCGCCACCGGACATTTCCCAATAAATTGTGTGACCCCAGAAAGTTCAGGAGAAACGCTCCGGTAGAGCGGGCCAATTGGACTGGTTTGATCATTTCGGTTCACTGAGTACTCCAATGTGGCGCGCACACTCATGCGTACGCCACTTAGTTTTCCAATTTCCGCACAAAAAAAGTGGGGCGGGTCCCCCGACCCGCGCCGGGCGCCCTCGCCCGGCTTGTCGAAGTTTCAACGAAATCGGAATTAGCCGGCCAGGGGGTGCGGACGCGGGCGTCCGCCCCACAAAACTAAGGTGCATTGCGCACTCGTGCGTAGGCCACGATACTTTCTAAAACGTGTAGCCGAAGCGGGCGACTACTGTGCGGGGTTGCAGGAAATGAGTGCCGCTGAAGGTTGATAGGAAGTTGTATAGCGCAACTACGTTGGTCAGGTTCGCGATGTCGATGGACGCAGTGAAGCGCTTGGTTCCTTCCGAATGGAACAAGTTGTCCGTGCCGATGCCGAGGTTGAGAATATTGCGGGGCTTGACGCGGGCGGGATTGTGATCGTCGTTCTCATCGCCTTGTGGAAGATTGATCAGCTTGGATGTGACTGCGCCCTTTGTACAGCCGGTGAGCGGATTGGCTAGCGTGGCGAAGGTTCCATTGCAGGCCAGGCCGATCGTCACTTGCTGGTTGGGCGTGAGGGCCAAGGCAGCGCCGGCGTCGGGCACGCCGCTGACCACCAATCCGCTATCGTAGCGGTACGTCAGCGCCACCCATTCGGCATTGCGCGGGCGTTGATACCGGAAATTTATGGAGGACTGAAACGCTTCGGCGATGTTCGAACGCAGGAAGATGACGCGCGTCAAAAAACTCTGGATGCGATTGCGAATGTAAACGAACAGCGTCAACAGCAGACACGCGGACACGAAAAGCAGGCCGGCCTGAAAGGGATGTTGGAGTTGTTTTGCGAGCTCGGGAGATTGGACCGCGCGGATTGCGAGCAGCAATGCCGCCGCGGCCAGCTACGCATTTACGATGAATCGCAGAAACGCATCCAAAAGAAGAAATCGAAAATCCTGCAACAAAACCAGAAGCGCCAGGGGCAGGCCCGCATGATGCAGTGCAATCTCCTTGGACCACGCCAGCCGGGTGTGTTCCGCGCCGAGATGAACAAATGAAATCGCGAACAGAAAAAGCCCCATTGCGCCCGCTAATCGCGATCCGGCGGCGCGGTTCTCCTGGCGTAGTTCGAGAAACACCGAAATTATGGTGAGCGCGGCAAAGCCCACCGTGACCAGCAGCAGAGCAGCGTAGTGGAAGCGGGCCGCCTGAGTGAGCAGGTCGACAACGTGCAGCGCCACGGCAATCGCGCTCAAGGCGTAGCCGGTCCACCATACCGCACGATGGCGCGATTCGAGAGAGATGTGCAGCAACACCGCCGGCAGCAAACTCAGAACGGAAAAACTTGCGGCGACGATAATGTCGGCGGCGATTCCGCCGGCCGGTCCGGTTGCCAGCGCCACCATCGAACCGAGATTCCACAACATTGCAAGAGCGGCCGCGAGCACCGCCAAGCGGCTGCGGTCGTCCCGCGAACGCAAGCGGTTGATGAGCAGGAAATACAGCAGCATCCCGAAAATCACGACCCCGGCGCTATGGCCGATCGTGTTCACCAGGACCGGTTCATGGATGCTCAGCCAATCCGGGATGCTGGCTTTACGATACCCAATTTACGATATTGTTCGTAGCGCGGCCTTCAGTGTCGCGCCACGGGGTTCGGTATCAGGATTATGCTACGTAGTTTCGTGAAAAACTCTCTTCAGCCAAGGCCCAACAATCCCCCGCCCCTTCGAAGGAAACCGATGCGGACCCGGAATCAAATGAAACTCAACATCCCGAGCCCTATACCGCAGTTTCTCCGCAAAGGTGTTAGCCACCGCGACCGGATAAATCGGATCCTCATCCCTGGAAATATGCAGCAACGCCGCGTCGACCGGTTGATATTTGTCCTCCTGCCAATCCCTCGGCACCCCCCCGCAAATCCCAATCACGCCCCCGACCTCCCCAGGATGCGTGCCAACGAACCGGTAATTCAGCCCCACCGGCTGCGAAAACCCGGCCAACAAACAGCGCGAAGGCCCAACCTGAAAGCGCTCCCGCAGCGCCTTCAAAACGTCCCGCAGCATCTCATGATGCAGCCGCACAGACGACTCCCAGTGCGGCCGGATGCCCCAGTTGTAGCCGGCCACCGACTGCGCGTTCGGCAGCCCGTCGGCAACATAGTGCTGGTTAGGCGCCTCCATCGACGCAATGATGTGCCCCTCCCCCACCAGCCCCGCCGTAAGCGGCAGCATCGCCTCCGCGTTCGAGCTATAGCCGTGCAAGGCGACAACCACTAAGGGCCGCGCCCCGGGATTCTCTGGAATTTGCAACAGATAGCGGCACTCCAGGTGCGAGAGAAAGGTATGCTGTTCGGGCATCGTCGTCAATATGCTGAACATTCATAATAATCCGTCGCGATCTGTCGATAAGACGCATAGGGTGCTGGTGCGCCCGCCAGGCTCGACTTGCGCAGTGATGAAACGGGTTTGGCGCGGTACCAAGATCCTAATATATATGGATGCCGATCTATCGAATCGAGAATATTCCGTCGAAGAACAACTGCGGCAATTGGACGAATCCATCGCGCTAACCCGCGTCGGCGGCGATGCGGAGTTGCTGTGCGAAGTAATCGGTCTTTTCCTGGACGACTATCCGCATTCGCTCGAAAAGATACGCGCAGCCGTCAACGCCGGCGACTCCTCGGCCGTCGAGCAGCATGCCCATAGCCTGAAAGGATCGGTCTCCATCTTCGGCGCCAAGGAAGCCCTGGAAGCCGCCTTCTCTCTCGAGAAACAGGGCCGCAGCGGCAACTTGACCGAAGCCCCCGACGGCCTGAAAAGGCTGGAGCAAGCACTGGCGGATCTGAAGCCGGAACTGGAAGCGATTCAGGCGAGGAAGTAGACGGGGAAGGAACACGGGGAACACAAGGAACACGGGGAACACGAGCGGTAATCGTGATCGCTGGACGACCTTTGTATTCGTCAGATGGAATACAAGGACCCTCGCAGGTCAAAGCTGAAGGTATTCCTCGTATTCCCAGGTATCCTAGTAATTCTCGGTGTTCTCGGTGTTCCCCGTGTTCCTCGTGTTCCTTCCCCCCATCCCAACCAGCGCTCCACACTCCATCTGCTATAGTGTGAAAGTCTGCTTTCCCTATGCCCCCCACTTCTGTGACGGAAATCGTTTGCGCCCATAGCCCCGATTCCGACGACGCTTACATGTTCTATGGCTTGGCCACCAAGAAGGTGCGCTCCCGCACCGTCAGTTTCCGCCATGTGTTGGAAGACATTGAGACTTTGAACCGAAAAGCCATGGAAGGTCTGTACGAGCTGACCGCCATTTCTTACCATGCTTACCCTTATGTAGCCGACAAGTACGTCCTCATGGCCAGCGGATCCAGCATCGGCGACGGCTATGGACCGGTCCTGGTCAGTTCGCGCCCCATGGCCCCCGAAGAAATCAAAGGCAAGCGCATCGCGATTCCCGGCAAAATGACCAGCGCCTACCTGGCCCTCAAGCTGTACGAGCCCGATTTCGAAGAGGTCGCCATCCCCTTCGACAAGATCCTGGATGCCGTGTCCGACCACTCGGTAGACGCCGGATTAATTATTCATGAAGGCCAGTTGACCTTCGGCCGTAGCGGCTTTCAAAGCGTCTTAGATCTAGGACGATGGTGGAAGAGCGTGTACGATCTGCCTTTGCCGCTGGGGGGGAACGTGCTGTTGCGTTCCCTGCCGGACAACATGAAAAGCGAGTGCTGCCGGCTGATGCGGGAGAGTATTCAGTATGCCCTGGACCACAACGAGGAAGCCCTGAACTACGCCCTCCAGTTCGCGCGCGACCTGGAGCCGCGCCTGGCGGAAAAGTTCGTCGGAATGTACGTGAACCACTACACCGTGGATTGCGGCGACCTGGTGCCCGTGGCCGCCCAGAAATTGCTGGATCTGGGATACGAAGCCGGGCTGATTTCCAAGAAAGTAACCGTTGAATTTGTTCGCTAATATCCGTCAAATGCGCTTTGGCAAATCGGCTATTCCGATAGTTACGGGACTGCTATTATTCGCGGCCGCCGGCGCCTGGGCGCAGAACGACCCCAAATCGCGCGCCAAAATCGTCCGTGAACTGGGCAAGGGCGGATCGGAATCCATCGCCCGCATCGAGCCTTACCTGACCGACCCCGATTTCGACGTGCGCCTGGAAGCGGTGAAAGCCATCGTCGATATCGGCACCCAGCGCAGCCTCGATCCTTTGATCAAAGCGAGCAGCGACAACGACGCCGAAATCCAAATCCGCGCCACCGACGGCCTGGTGAATTTCTACGTGCCCGGCTACATCAAGACCGGACTCACCGCCTCCATGCGCCGCGTGGGCAGTTCCATCAAGAGCAAATTCACCGACACCAACGATCAGGTAATCGACGCCTACGTTCAGGTTCGCCCGGAAGTGATTCAGGCGCTGGGAAGGTTAGCCCGCGGCGGCGTCAGCATGGATGTGCGGGCCAACGCCGCGCGCGCGGCCGGAATTTTGCGTGGATACCAGGCGGTCCCCGATCTGATCGAGGCGCTGCGCTCGAAAGACAGCGAGGTGATTTATGAATCGCTGATCGCCTTGCAGAAAATCGGCGACGCCAAAGCCGGCCCGGGAATCATGTTTCTCCTGCGCGACTTGAATGAGCGGGTGCAAATCGCGGCTATCGAAACCACCGGCCTGTTGAAGAATCGCGATGCCATAAACGACCTGCGCGATATCCTCGACCGTTCGAAAAACATGAAGGTAAAGCGCGCCGTGCTGACCGCGATCGCGCAAATGCCGGATGCGCAATCCCGCGGCGTATGCGCCGCATACCTGGAAAACAAGGACGACGGACTGCGCGAAGCCGCCGCCGAGGGCCTGGGCCGCGCGAAAAATCCAGCCGATCGCGCAACGCTAGAGAATGCATTTGCGGCCGAGAGGAAGACCGGCCCGCGCCTCTCCATAGCATTCGCCCTGGTCCTGATGGGCAAGCGCGAGATGGGCGAATTCGACCCGTTGCGCTACCTGGTCAACAATCTAAATTCAAGCGGCTATCGCGGAGTGGCCCGCGCCTATCTAACGGAACTAACCCGCGACATCCAGATTCGCCGCCTGCTCTACCCAGCCTTGCAAGAGCCCACCGCGACGAAGGACGAAAAAACCGCCCTAGCCCAAGTCTTCGCCAACAGCGGCGGCCAAGACTCAATCGCCCCGCTAGAAGCGTTGTCCAACGACCCCACCGCCGAAGTCTCCCAAGAAGCCCGCCGCTCGTTAAGAAATCTACGAGCGCGTTTGTAATTGTGGGGCAGGTTGGTAACCTGCCGCCGATTGAAAATCGGCCTTCGAACCCTACGGCTGAATCCTCTTCACAATCTGCTGAAACTCCTCATCGGTCAACCAATTCTTACCCGGATCCCCCCCGCCCCGAAAATCCCTCCCCCTCCAAAGCGCCAGGGCGGAAGCCACATACAACTCCCCCCGCTGAAAATCGTAGAGCACCTGCACATGCTCGCCCTCAGCCCTGGAATTATCCAAAGGCTTCAGCCGAAAATTCAAATAAACTGCCCGGTCGCCGGCCAGCCAGCGATCCTCATTGACCCGCTCGAGCCGCATCTTCGGAAGCTCATAGCGCAGATCCAAACCCCAACTCCCGGTGAACCTGAGGACCGTCTGTTTGGAAAATCCGTGCTGCTCCAACTGATAGCCCCAGCAGAATCCGCCCCCGCACTTTTGCCCGAATCCGACGGCATCCCGGGAAAGGCGAACCACGAGCAGCACCGCCAGCACAATCAAAATGGCGAACGCGGCGGCGATCCATAGAACTCTTCGAATCGTGGGCGTCACAACTAACTGCTTCATTATGGGGGAAAATGGACTGGGAATGAAAACACTGTTTTGTTGTTTCGCCGCCGCGCTCGGCTCGTGCGCTGTCTTCGCGCAGGTTGAGCCGGCCGCCAAGCCCGCGCCAGTCTCGCTGAATGAACTCAGCTCTTCGCTCGAGAGCCTGGTGAACAGGATTCGTCCGAGCGTGGTCCAGATTTTCTCGACGGGCTACGCCGCGCCTGAGGAAAGCGACGCTACCAGCACCAGTCTTCTTTCCAAGCAACACAGCACTGGTTCGGGAATCATCCTCTCGACGGACGGATACATTGTGACGAACGCCCACGCGGTCCGTGGCGCGCGCCGCATACAGGTCCGGCTTCGCGCTGTGCGTCCGGACGCCTCGGGAAGGCCGGTAGCGTTTTTGCCGGAAGGAAAACTTGTAGAAGCGAAGCTGGTGGGGATGGACCGCGAAGCCGACATCGCGGTGATCAAGATCGCGCTCACCGGATTGCCGCGCCTTCAGTTGGGAGACTCCGATGGCGTGCGCCAGGGCGAGCTGGTGATGGCGTTCGGGAACCCGCTGGGCCTCGAAGGATCGGTCAGCATGGGCATCGTAAGCTCAACCTCGCGCGAGCTTCATCCCGATGACATGATGGTCTACATTCAGACCGACGCGCCGATCAATCCCGGCAATAGCGGCGGACCGTTGGTGGATTCTCTCGGCCGGGTAATCGGAATCAACACTTTCATCCTGTCGCAATCCGGCGGCAGCGAAGGAATAGGGTTTGCGATTCCGAGCAACATCGTGAGCAACGTCTTCGGCCAAATCCGCAAGGAAGGGCATGTGCATCGCGCCCGCATCGGCATACACGCGCAGACCATCACGCCGGCCATGGCGGCGGGTCTCAACCTCACACGCGACTGGGGCGTGCTTGCGGGCGACGTGCAGCCGGACGGCCCGGCCGATCAAGCGGGCGTGCGCGTCGGCGACATCGTGCTTACGCTGAACGGAAAAACGATGCATAGTGCGCGCCAGCTCGAAGTGGAAATCTACCGCTATCCGATGCGCCAAAAAGTGAAGCTGGGAATCCTGCGCGGCCCCGGCCAGCTCACCATCGAAGTGCCCGTCATCGACAGCATCGACGATCCGCAACGCTTCGCGGACATGGTGAAACCGGAGGACAACTTGATTCCGCGCCTGGGAATTCTAGGCATCGGCATCGATAAGACGCTTTCGCAAATGCTGCCCAATCTGCGGCACGCGTATGGCGTGGTTGTGGCCGCGGGATCCACCAGCGACCTAACTAGCGGAACCGGATTGCAGCCGGGAGACGTCATCTATTCCGTGAACAATTCTCCGGTAAGCACCGTGGCCGCATTGAAGACGAAGCTGGACGAATTCAAGCCTGGCGACCCGGTGGTGATGCAAATCGAGCGGGCCGGCCGGTTGATGTTCGTGACGCTAGAACTCGAATGACCCTCCTTCGTTTAGCCGTTGTAGTTTTGGTAGCGATGAACTTTGCCGGCGCGCAGAGTCGGCGCCAGCGTAAGCCTGCTGCGCCCGCGCCCGCCGCCGCTGCGAAATCCGATCAAACCTCCTGGCTGCTGGAAACGCTCAAAGTGGATGGGAATAAAAACTACACGCCGGCGCAAATTCTGGCCGTCGCCGGGCTCCGGATTGGACAGACGGTCGGCGAGCCCGAATTCGAAGCAGCCCGCCAGCGGTTGGAGGCAACCGGCGTATTCGATCGCGTCGGCTTTCGCTTCACGCCCGCCAAGGATGGCAAGGGCATCGACGGCAAATTCGAAGTCTTTGAAATGGGGCAGATGTTCCCGATCCGTTTCGAAGATCTGCCCGTGACCGACGCCCAACTGCGCGACTTGCTGAAACAGAAAGATCCCTTGTTCGCCCCCAAAATCCCCGCGACGAAGCGCGAGCTCGACCGCTACGCCCAATGGATCACCGAATTCGTAGCGCAGCCGGTAATCGGCAAACTAACGAACGAAGGCTCGCCGGACCTGATGATCCTCTTCCGTCCAGCGAAACCGAAACCATCGGTGGCGCGCGTGATATTCAAGGATACGGGCGACCTTCCGTCAGGCTTGCTGCAAACCGCGATGTACGGCGTAGCGATCGGCATGGTGTACGGCGAGCCGCAATTCCGCTTGCTGCTCGACACCACCATCCGCCCGCTGTACGACGCAAAGGGCATGATCCGCGTGTCGTTTCCAAAGATTGAAACCGAGCCGGCCAAGGACGTCACCGGCATCGTCGTAACCGTGCAAGTCGAGCAGGGACCCATCTATAAACTAGGCAAAGTAACAATACAAGGCATCGACCCCGATTCTCTCCCGAAACTAGCGAATCTAACGGCCGGCAAGCCCGTAAATTTCGACGAAGCAAAAGCAGCCCAAGAGCGCATAGCGGACACCATGCACCGCACCGGCTACATCCAAGCAACCTCGCAAGTAAAACGCGACGTGCATGACGCCGAGAAGACCGTAGACGTGACGATCGCAGTGACGCCCGGCCCCCAATTCGCGATGGGCAAGCTGGACATAGTAAATCTCGACATCGAGACCGAGCCGGTTATTAGAAAACTATGGGGCCTCCAGCCGGGCAAGCCCTTCAATACCGAATACCCGCAGCATTTCCTGGACCGCGTAAAAGAGCAGGGCATTTTCGACAACCTAAAAGCAACGCGCGCCGAGACAAAGGTGAATCAAAAAGAAAACACAGTCGACGTAACGTTGTATTTCAACAAATAGCGACTGATACGATAATCAGCGCACCCAATGAAGGTATTACTAAGCTCGACAGGCCGCGACCTGACGACCTATCGCGAAGGGGCCTTAAAGCGCTTCTGTTCCGCTGGCGTTTTAACCAGCTACCAGAGCCGTCCAATGGAGTGTTCGTCAGATTGAACCCACCCTTGATCGTTTTGCCTGCAAAATGTTTTAACGCTGCGGTTTGAGGTCGATCATGACCGTTGGGCCAATGTTCATTCCTTGGCCTTCGCCTTCGCCTTTTTGGCTCGTGCCGATGCCTCACCCGCTTTTTTTGCCCGTGCGGAACGCTGCTTCTCGGTGAGATTGGCGGCAGCGGCCTTACCGCCTTTCTTCCCCTGCTCCACAAAAAACTCTTCCATCTCCGTCACCGACCAGAACCTTTTCTTTTTGCCCATCCATCGAAAGCTTAGGGCTTTGTGGCATCCGGAAGAGCGTCTTTCAACTTTTAGCTAATCTGCCAGAACATGACCACACGTCGGCTTGTATGGTTGGCATCGGCGATTCTACTTTTATTGCTCTTGTGGATCGCTGAGCAAGAGATCAAATACCCATGCCGCAACATCGAATTTGATCCTTACGGCCATCCGTATTGCCCGGACTAAAAGTAGGTGAAGCCAGCAAGCTGTCTGGCTGTAAGGTGGACAGGAATGCAACACGAACTGTCGGACGAAGAATTGCAAAAGGTTGTGAAGTCCCTTTTTGTACAGAGCCATGTACAAAGCATTTTTGCTGGTCTGTAAGTTATTGATTATTAGGTTTGTGGCGGCTCCCCAGAAAACGTGTTTTCAAACTTTTTCTCTGCCTTTCCGAGTCCATGTCGGGCTGCCGGAAACACGGGCTTCCAACCGATGTCGGGACTGGCCCGGTGGCAGTTCGAATACGGAACGTTACTCGGGTCCCGCGGCCGTGAGTCGCCGCACTTCAGCGATCGAGGCGTCCTGTAGTTCAGTCAAACTGTTCTGTGCCGTGTACCACACCAAGGCTTCATCGACGACTTCGTATTCATGCCGGTACACATTGCCCGCCGCTGCTATTGCGGTCCAATCGATTCCGGGATGGCGGAGCTTCAGATCGTCCGGTAACCGTCGAGAAGCTTCCGAAATAATTTCCAGTGCGCGGGTCACAGCATAGACCGTCTTTCGGTCACCGGCAAAATCGCCAAGATTCATGTCCGCTGTAAATGCCCGAATCGCATCAATGTTGTCGATGATGTCCCGCAGACGTTGAGCCGAATTCTTAGAAGACATTCACGGCGTCGCGGAGGATCGCGTCTTTGAGCAGCGGTCTGAGGGTCTTCCTGTTAACAACATCCGCCGATCCGCCTAGGAGCCCTGAGATTAGAAGCCTCACCCTGGAGTACTCGAAGAGACCCATTGGGCGGTGGGGATCAAGATCGACGAGCACGTCAATGTCACCGTCAGCGTGAGACTCGCCCCTTGCTACCGAGCCAAAAACAGCGGCGTGACAGACGCCGTGCCTGCGCAATTCAGCCTCATGCTGGTGCAACGTGCTAAGTACTTGTGATAGCGACGCAGGCATCTCAGCCCCAAGTCTAACAAAGCCGGTCCACGGGATGCGGGGACCCCCTTCAAATCCACTTGCAAGTCCGTAATTTAACCAGGCAGTGGCAAGGTGATCACTCCTGAGTATGAGTATTGGATAGCAACGGATAGCACTGCTGGGCAATGGCTCCCCGGCATGGATTCGAACCACGATTCACGGCTCCAAAGGCCGCTGTCCTACCATTAGACGACCGGGGATCTTCTACAGAGGCGTGTTGCTAGCAGCTAGTTTAACATCACCACTCGGAATATGGCGTGCCTTCCAGGCTGGTTTTCTCCGAACCGCTGCGCACGTCGAAAATGCCCGGCTCGCTTTGATTCACGGTGTTGCTGGCGTCTTCCATGATGATCTTCCAGGAATCGGCGTTGTTGGTCATCGGGTCTATAGGCACCTGGCGCAGGTAGCCGTCGCTCACCAGGTCGTTCAGGGTTTGCGGGGCCTTTTGCTTGTCGTAGGTATACTCGTCAATCACCGTGCGCATGGTGAACAGGTTGCTCTTGAGCACACTTTCCTTGGCGCGTATGATGGAGCGGTTGTAGATTGGAAGCGCCACCGACATCAGGACCGCGATGATGGCCATCACGATCATCAACTCGATTAGCGTGAAGCCGCGGCGGAAATTCTTGAGCATAGGCGTCACCACTCCGAGTAGGGTGTTCCATCCTTGGCCTTATCCATACTTTTAGTGTAGACGCTGAAAACATTCTGACCGCCCCAGGCCTGGGCTTTGGGATCGTCGCGCGTGCTGCGCATGCCCCACTCTTTCGAATTGGTCATCGGATCTTTCGGTATGCGGCGCAGATACTTGACCTTCTTATCGATCGCGCCTATCGCCTTCACACCCTCCACTAATTGATCCAGGCTTTCCGGATAATTGTCGGAGTCCAGCTTGGGCGGGCCGATTTTCCCGGCGTCCATGTCGTCCTTGAACTTGTCGATCGCGTTGTCGATCTCGCGAATCGCATTGAGCAGGTCGCGCTCCTTGTTGCGCTGGACTTTGTAGCGCGCCAAGGGCACGGCCATGGCGGCAAGCAGCAGCATGATGGTGAACGCTACGATCAATTCGATCAGCGTCAAGCCACGTTGTCTTCGGCGTTTCATCTCCTCTTACTTTATTGAACGACCACATTCATCGAGGGCGCAGCCACAGGCGTGGATTGCCCCTTGGAATTTTTCAGCATCGCATCGCTGCCCGTAATCGCCGTCGATCCCTTCGCAACCGCGAGGAACGTAAACTGTATCAGCGGCCCGGAACCGCTCACGCCGGGCGTGCCGGCGGCGCGAGCGACTTCTATGGAAGCTTCGCCGGCATCGTTCCGAATGTCCACAGTGGGCGGATTCGCGGCGCCGTCGCGGGTCAACAAGGCGCCCGCCACGGCCGAGTTCAATTTCAGGATCTTTGGATCCCACCTCAATTTTATCGGAATGCCCAACAAATCGGCGATTCCGTCAGCCTGCAGAACCACGACGACGGGAGCGCTCAATTGCGCCTGCGCCGCCGGTGGAACGAAGGAAAGCGTGGGTGTTGACGACGGAGTAGCGCCCGGCGCCGGAGCAGCGGGCGGGGCTGGAACAGGAGCCGGAGCGGCAGCCTGCGGCCTCGCGCCATAACTTAATTTCACAGTCTGGTCCGTGCCCGCCGCGATTCCGCGCAGATCCATACCGCTTACGTCCGGAGTCCGCACAATGTGCGGGATGAGCGCCACCAACAGCTCGCCGCGCTCCCGATCCCTGCTATTGCTTCCAAACAGGAATTTGCCCAAAATCGGGATATTCACCAGACCCGGAATTCCGCTGGTGGAGTTGGTATTCTGATCCTGCATCAAGCCGCCCAGCAAACTCACTTCGCCATCGCGCACGCGAATATCCGCTTCGTTCTTGCGCTGCGAAATCACGGGTTGATCCAGCCCGCCAATGGTCACCGTCCGGCTCACGTTTGAAACGTCGATGCTGATGTGCATAGTAAGTTCGTCCGTTCCATGCACGTGCGGCGTGATTTCCAGGTTGACTCCCGTCTCGGCAAACTGGAACTGCGTGCTCACCAGCGGACTCACGCCGACACTGCCGATACCAGGCTGAAAACTTCCAGTTGCGTAGGGAACCTTGTCGCCGATTTTCAGCGATACCTTCTGCCCGTCGGACGCACGCACCTGCGGCGACTGCATAACGCGAGTGCTGTTATCCGACATCACGGCCTGCAGCAACGCGCCCGGCAACGTCGTCGAAAAATCGTTGGTTGAGATTCTAAGAATTCGTGAAAGCGGAATCGCGCCAGGGGTGGTAGTGGTCGTCGTAGTAGTGGCCGGAGGCGTGACGCCCGTCGTAGGAGGCGTCGTCGGGGTTGTGGTAGTGGTTGTGGAGTTGCGCGAGAACGTAATCGGCAGATTGAGCCCGGTTTGGCCGCCTGAAACCAATCCTGCCGCAAGGCTTCGTGTCTTGCTGCTGTTGGCTTCCATCACCACTACATCCACCACCACTTCCGCTTTGGCCTTATCCATGTCGTGAAAAAGTTTTTCCACCAGCGCAACCTTGTCCACCGTATCGCGCACCATCACCGCGTTCTGCGCGTTATAAGTGAACATGCGGCGCACGTCCGTCACCGAGCGCACCGACGTCACGATCTCCTGAAATTCCTGCACCGACGTCGGATTCTTCAAATAGAAAACCTTGACGACTTCATCTTCATAATCGCGCCGCTTGGTGACGTTGTCGTCCGTTACGAAGATGGCGTTGGCGCTGATCGGCTTCCAGAATGTCTTGGTCAACATGCCGATGTAGTCCAAGGCTTCTTCGAGCGTAGCGTTGTTCAAATCCAGGTTGGCGTTT
This sequence comes from Bryobacteraceae bacterium, assembly GCA_036521635.1. Classification (GTDB taxonomy): domain Bacteria; phylum Acidobacteriota; class Terriglobia; order Bryobacterales; family Bryobacteraceae; genus Palsa-89. Next base: position 35,750 of record DATDHK010000318.1, read on the forward strand.
TTCGAGGCCTGGTATTGCGGATCGAACAGCACATTGATGCCCGCCAGTTTCCCGACGGTTTCATACAGCACCTTGGGCGGCTGGTTATTCATCTTCAGCAGGCTGATTTGGTTGGTGACCGGCTTCAGCTCCGGCACCGGCAGCAGCGACTGGATCATCGCCAGACTGTCCTTGCGGGCCTTTTCCGCCGAGCTCATGGGCTGCTCGCCGGGCGGCGCCGTGCCCTTGTTTTTCTGATCGAGCGCCTCTTTGGTGTGCTGCATCTCCTGCAGCGCAACCGCCGAACCCGGATCGATATTGAACGCTCTTTGAAACTCCACCAACGCCTGATCGAGCTGGCCATCGCGCCTGAGCCTCACGCCATTTTCGACGTGCATCTGACTGGCCTGAAAACGCACACGCCGGGCGCCCAGCTGATACGCCGGATCCTGCGCATCCTGAGAGACGGCCTGATTATATAAATCCAACGCCTGTTCGTAATCTTTGCGGGCTTCCGCTTCACGGGCCTGCTTCAGGAACTTGTCGCCCTTGCGGGTGCGGGCTTCCAAGCCATCCACCGGCAGCAGCAACAGGATCGCCGCAAGCGACACCAATTCTCGTAACTTATAACAAGCAATCATCTTATTCCCTGGAAGTCCCTTATGGTAAAATGAACCTGCGTTGCGATAGGTACCACCACATAACTGCTTGACGCAGTGAACTTTCCCGGCGTTGAGTACAAAAGCTGCCCACCGTGGAGCCAAAGATCAAAGTATTGAGCGATAACCGGCAGGCCGGACACAACTACCATCTGATGGATCGGTATGAGGCGGGGATCGCCCTGACGGGGACCGAAGTGAAAGCGGCCAGGGACGGTAAGATTCAACTGAAGGACAGCTTCGCCGAAGTGTCGGGAAACGAAGCCTGGCTTCTAAACGCGCATATCAGTCAATACTCGCATGGCAATCGTGAGAACCACGAGCCTACACGGCGCCGCAAGCTGTTGCTGCATCGGCGCGAAATCGACAAGCTGCTGGGAACGACGCGCGAAAAAGGGTTGACCCTAATCCCGACCAAGATTTATCTCAAGAGCGGCCGGATCAAGTGTGAATTGGCGGTTGCAAAAGGGAAGAAGCTGCATGACAAGCGCGAAAGCGAGCGCAAGCGGGAGATGGAAGCGGAAGCCCGCGAGGCAATAGGGCGGCGAAGATAACGTGGTGTCCCGGAATAAGAATGGAGTGACATGGACATAAAGCTGGAAACGAAAGCAATTGCAGACGTCGATGCAGACGCGCTGGTCGTCGTGGGATTCGAAGGCGGCGGTCCGGCCGCAGGCGCAGAAGCCGTCCAGGAATTGTACTCCACGGGCGAGTTCACCGGAAAGGCGCTGGAAGTCGCCATTCTCCATCGTCCGAGCGGGATGAAAGCCAAGCGTCTGGTTCTGGCCGGCGGCGGCAAGCGCGAAAAGTTCGACCCGGCCGTTCTCAGAAGAGTGACCGGCGCGGCGGTGCGCACGCTGAAGTGCAAGGGTGTCCGCGGCATCGCGCTGGCGCTGGACGATCCCTTTCGATCCGATGACTTCGCGGCTGCAGCGGTGGAAGGCGCTCTCCTCGGCAATTTCGAAACGAATACTCATAAGACCGACCCGAAGAAAGACGAGAAGCAGGTTACGTGGTTTGCAGTCCTGGGCGGTACGCAGTCCGCTGTCGACCGCGGCAGGATTCTGGGCGAATCCCAGAATTTCTGCCGGGGCCTGGCCGAGGAGCCCGGCAACATAATGACCCCGACCCTGCTTTCCGAAAAAGCGCGCGCCATGGCGGCCGAGCAAGGTCTGGAGTGCGAAATTTTGGATGAGGCGCGCATGCGCGAGTTGGGCATGGGCGCGCTGTTGGGCGTGTCGCAGGGAAGCGATGAGCCTCCGGCGATGATCGTTATTCGATACCAGCCCGCCACCGCGCCAACGTCGAAAGACCACCTCGGATTGGTCGGCAAGGGCGTGACCTTCGACACCGGCGGCATCTCCATCAAACCCGCCGAGGGAATGGAAAAGATGCGCTACGACATGGCGGGCGGCGCATCCGTGCTGGGGGCCATGCGCGCCATCGCTCAGTTGAAGCCATCCATTCCAGTGACCGCGATCGTGCCGACGGTGGAAAACATGCCGGGCAGCCGCGCGCAGCGGCCGGGCGATATCGTGAAGTCGCTGTCTGGAAAAACCGTGGAAGTGCTCAACACGGATGCGGAAGGGCGAATGATCCTGATCGACGCGCTGACGTACGCGCAACGCCTGGGCTGCACCCATCTGGTGGACACGGCCACACTGACCGGTTCCATCGTGGTGGCGTTGGGTGGCATCCGCGCCGGCGCATTCACCAACAACGAACCGTTCCTCAAAAAGCTTCTGGCGGCGGCCGATAGCGAAGGCGAGAAGATGTGGCAGATGCCGCTGGATGAGGAATACAAGGAAGCGCTCAAGAGCGACTTCGCGGACCTGCACAACATCGGCGGGCGCGCGGGCGGATCCATTACCGCCGCGATTTTCCTGCGCGATTTCGTGAATGAAACACCTTGGATTCATTTGGACGTTGCGGGCACTGCCTGGCTGGATGAAGCGAAGCCCTATCTGGCAAAGGGCGCGACCGGAATCGGGGTGCGCACTTTTGTTCGGTTGGCTCAGAACTGGTAGTTCCCAAACGGCTCACTCAACCTGAGCCCTTGTCAGTTGGGTCCTTGCCAGAAGGAATACTCGCCTTGATCGAGTCAAGAAGCTTTTCAAGCAGGTCCTTAGCTTCGGCGCTCCCGCCGTCTGCCTTTGAGACTAGCGATGATATCAAATCTTTGAGAACACTGTCCGGGGCGCCGGGAACCCCCGTGAAGGTGATCAGATTGCTGATTGCGTCGGACTTCAGGTCCGACGGTTTGACATCCGCTTGGGGAGTAAGAGTGGGAGTTACTACGGGCGCGTTATCGCTGCATGGCGAGTCTTTCCAATC
>DATDHK010000319.1:0-3003 GCA_036521635.1 Bryobacteraceae bacterium
ACTACACGCCAGTCCAGTTGTACACCGAGGAAAGACGGTGGATCGCTCTGCACGTTGAGCGTCTGTAACAGCAGAATACCGCCGTAAGCAATGAACAATCCCGCGACGCCACCAGCGATAGCCACGATGAGGCTCTCGGTCATCAATTGGCGCACCACGCGGGTCCGCCCTGCTCCGATGGACAGCCGGATGGCGATCTCGCGGCTGCGTGCGCGCCCCCGGGCCAGCAGAAGATTCGCGACGTTCGAGCACGCAATGATCAGAATGAGCGCCACCAGCCCCATCAGCATCTTGACCAGCGCCAGCAGTTGCGGAGTCTGCTGAATGCGCCTCTGCAATTCCGTGCGGACCGCCATGTGCCGGTTGCGATTCGTCGTTATGTACTCGCGCTCGAGGGCGGCGCCGATGGTGACAAGTTCAGCCTGCGCCGATTCCGGTGAGGCGCCCGCGGCCAATCGGCCCTTGACTACCAGATTGTGGCGTCCGCGGTTTTCCAGCGGATCGGCCGGCTCGCCGTCGAGGCGCTGGGCCATTCCAAGGGGAACGAAAATGCTGGGGCGAACGAAACGGTCGAGGCCGGTAAAGGACGCAGGGGCCACGCCGACGATGGTGAAAACGATGCCGTTGAGGCGCAAGCTGCTGCCGATGGCGGAGTGGGCGCCCGCATAGTGCTGCTGCCAAAAATCGTGGCCGATCAGCGCGACGGGCTGGGCGGACGCAGCCGCTTCCTCAGGCAGAAACAGGCGGCCGGCTGAAGGCGTCACGCCGGCAACCGGAAAAAAGTTGCCGCTCACCAGGATCGCAAAGCGAATCTGCGCCGGCGCCGCGGGATCGGCGGCGACCGCGAGGCTGGTAAGACGATACGCGGCCAGGGCGGTGAAGGAGCGGCTTTTATCGCGCAGGTCGCGGTAGTCGGGAAACGACATGCCTTCGAAGGGATTGTCGGGTGTAGTGCTACTGACGTCGAACAAAGCCGTTGGATTTTTTACCGGCAGAGGCCGCAGCAGCAGCGCGTCGGCAAAGCTGAATATGGCGCTGTTCGCGCCGATAGCGAGAGCGAGCGAGAGCACCGCCACCGCGGCAAATGCGGGCTGCCGGCCGAGCGCGCGAAGTGAATAGCGGATGTCCGCAAAAACGCTGTCGAGCCAGGTCCAGCCCCAGGTTGCACGAACGTCCTCCATCGCCAGCGTGAGGTTGCCGAGCTCCTTGCCCGCGATAGCGGCGAGCGATTCCAACTCCTCGCGCATCTCGCGCTCTTCCCGGCGGCGCCGCGCCGGCCACAGATATTTGAGGCGATTCCAGATCGTCATCCTTTCACCTCCGGCAACGGACCCATGATCCGGCCGACCACGCTCACGAAGCCGGCCCACTTGGAGTGTTCCCGTATCAGATGCTTTCGTCCGGCTGCGGTGAGCTTGTAATACTTGGCGCGGCGATTGTGCCCGGACGTCTCCCATGCGGACACGATCCAGCCTTTCGCTTCGAGCCGCTTCAGCGCGGGATAGAGTGAGCCAAACTCAATATCGAGCGCCTCGTTGGAGGTGCTGCGAATGGTTTTGGCGATTCCGTAGCCGTGCAGGGGGCCGGCGAGGAGCGTCCGGAGCACCAGCATGTCGAGCGTTCCCGGCAGCAGGTCCATATGGAGATATTCTATATGAAGATAGTCTATACGTCAACGGCCGGCGGATAGCATCGTGCCGCCATCCAATTGTTTATCATTAGCAGGAGCAAACCAGAGAGGACTTGAAATGCTGTCCAACCACCACCGAACACGATTTTCGAGATTTGCCGGATGTGCGCTGGCCTTGGCCTTTGCAATCGCGGCGTCCGCCCAGAACGGCCATCGCATCACCACGGCCAAGGAGGCGCTGGGGTTCGACGTCGGCGACGATTATCATCTCGCGAACTACACGCAATTCACGGCCTGGTGGCAAAAGTTGGCTGCCGAGTCCGACCGCATGACGCTGGTGGAGATTGGAAAAACGGAGGAAGGGCGTCCGCAATGGATGGCCATCATCACGTCTCCCGAAAATCGCAAGAAGCTGGCGCGCTACAAGGAAATCGCTCAAAAGCTTGCACTGGCCGAAGGGCTCACGGACGACGAAGCGCGCGCGCTGGCGCACGAAGGCAAGGCAGTAGTGTGGATTGATGGAGGATTGCACGCGTCCGAAGTTCTGGGCGCGCATCAGTTGATGGAATTCGTGTACGAGATGGTGACGCGCAACGATCCGGAGACGCTGCGAATTCTGAACGACGTGGTGATTCTCGCCACGCACGCCAATCCGGATGGCATGGAGCTGGTTTCGAATTGGTATATGCGCCTGCCCGATCCAACCAAGCGCTCCACGCAAAACATCCCGCTGCTTTGGCAGCACTACATCGGTCACGACAACAATCGGGATTTTTACATGTCCAACATGAAAGAGACCACCAACATGAACCGGCAACTTTACATGGAGTGGTTTCCGCAAATCATGTACAACCATCATCAGACTGGGCCCGCGGGCGCGGTGATGTTCGCGCCTCCTTTCCGCGATCCGTTCAACTACAATTTCGATCCGTTGATTCCGGCGCTGATCGAATTGGTAGGGTCCGCAATGCACAGCCGCTTCGTCGCCGAAGGCAAGCCCGGCACGGTGATGCGGAGCGGGGCGAGTTATTCCACGTGGTACAACGGCGGGCTGCGCACCACCACGTACTTCCACAACATGGTTGGATTGTTGACGGAAACCATCGGAAACCCCACGCCCATGGACGTTCCGCTGATTCCGCAGCGGCAGTTGCCGACCGGCGACGAGCCGTTTCCGGTTCCGCCGCAGACGTGGCACTTCCGCCAGTCGATTGAGTACTCGATGACCGCGAATCGCGCGGTGCTGGACCTGGCTTCGAAATACCGCGAGGATTTTCTGTTCAACATTTATCAGATGGGCCGCAACTCGATTCAGCGCGGCAGCAAAGATTCGTGGACGGTGACGCCCAAGCGCATCGAGGCGATGAAGGAAG
>DATDHK010000320.1:0-2035 GCA_036521635.1 Bryobacteraceae bacterium
CCGATCGATCTGCAAAGAAGATCGCTGCCGCGCTGCGCAAGCGCACTGGCAAGCGTATCGCCGTGATTATCAGCGACACGTTTGGCCGCCCCTGGCGCCTTGGACTCACGAACGTAGCCATTGGCGCGGCGGGCATTCCCGTTCTCCAGGACTTGCGCGGCACCTTTGATCGCGACGGGAAGCCTCTGACTGCCACGATTCTCGCCGTGGGCGACGAACTCGCCGCCGCCGCCGGTCTCTTGATGGGCAAATCCGAAGGTTCCCCCGTGATTCTCATTCGCGGCTATCGCTTCAAGCCCGCGTCTGATCCCGCCGCTCGCATCATCCGTCCCGCTGCCGAGGATCTATTCCGCTAGTCCTCTCTCTGGGACCTCTGTGATCTCTGTGCCCTCTGTGTTAAATTCCTCTCGTAACCCAGACACCTTGCAAATGGCTACTACACTTCAACCCATTCTTCGTGACGACGCCCTCCAATTAGCTGCTCAATCGCCTCTCGCCAATCTCCTGAGCGCCGCCACCGAACTCCGCGCCCATGGCAAGGGCAATACCATCACCTATTCGAAAAAGGTATTCATTCCGCTCACCACGCTATGCCGTGACTATTGTTCCTACTGCACCTTCCGCAAGGATCCCGGACAACCCGGGGCACACTTCATGACCCCGGACGAAGTCCTCGCGCTCGCCGAAGAGGGCCGCCGCGCCGGATGCAAAGAAGCGCTCTTCAGTCTCGGTGATCAACCCGAGCGAATCTTTCCCGAAGCCGCCGAATTCCTGCGCCAACAGGGGTTTAAGCGAACCCTCGATTATCTTGCCGCCATGTGCGAGCTCGTCCTGGAAAAAACCGGCCTGCTTCCGCACGCCAATCCCGGCGTCATGGACCGCGCCGCTCTTGTCCGCCTGAAAGATTCGAACGCCAGCGTCGGCCTGATGCTCGAAAACGTCAGCCCGCGGCTGATGCGCGATGGTTTGCCGCACGCGAACGCTCCGGATAAAGTGCCCGCGCTGCGCCTCCGCACCATCGAGGAAGCGGGGAAGCTCTCGATCGCCTTTACAACCGGAATTTTGATTGGCATCGGCGAGACCATGGAAGAGCGCATTGATTCTCTCCTTGCGATTCGAACGCTGCACGAAGAGTACGGCCACATTCAGGAAGTCATCATCCAGAATTTCCGCGCCAAACCTGAAATCCCCATGGCGTCGCACCCGGAGCCGGCTCTTGAAGACATGCAGTGCACCATCGCTCTCGCTCGCCTGATCCTCGGCCCGCACATGAATATTCAAGCCCCGCCGAATTTGAGCTATGAAGATTTTCCGCGGCTACTCGAAGCCGGCATCAACGATTGGGGAGGCATATCTCCTGTCACCAAGGATTTCATCAATCCGGAAGCGGCGTGGCCGGAGATCGCGCGGCTCCAAGCCGAAACAAATTCTCGCGGCTTTCTTTTGCGCGAACGCCTGGCGATTTACCCGGAGTTTGTCGGCCGGGGTGAGTTTCTTTCCTCGCATGTCCGCGAACGCGTAGCAGCGCTAGCCGATTCGAACGGCTATCCTTGTAGCGGCCAGCTCTCCGCCCGCATCTGAATCTTTCATGCCGCTCAATAAAAAATTGAAAGTCACCGCCCTCGCCGGCGGCGTTGGGGCCTCAAGATTGCTCCTCGGACTTTACGATGTGATGGATCCGGCCTTATTGACGATCATCGTCAACACCGGTGACGACATCGTTCTCCACGGTTTGAAGATTTCACCTGACCTCGACATCGTTACTTACACTTTGGCAGGAGTCGTTGATGCCGCAAAAGGGTGGGGCCTTCGTGGCGAAACATTTCTTGCGCTGAAACATCTTGCGGGATTCGGCCGCGCCAACTGGTTCAACCTCGGCGACCGTGACCTGGCGACGCACATCCATCGCACCGCCATTCTCAGCGAAGGAAAGACCTTGTCCCAAGCTGCGGATTCCATTCGAATGGCGCTGCGTGTGAAATCCCGAATTCTTCCGATGTCTGACGATCCCGTTCCGACGGTGATCGATTCGAAC
>DATDHK010000321.1:0-2897 GCA_036521635.1 Bryobacteraceae bacterium
CCCTAAATAGCAGCCCTTACTAAAATGCAACGCCCGCGGCTGATTGGCCTCCTGCGCCAGAAACCGCTCGCTCAAATCCTCGCCGTAGCGCGCCCTGCCGTGCTCCAACCGCACCACGCGAAACGCCTCGGCATCGGCGGCGACAGCACCGGCGGCTTCGATCTCCGACAGCAATTCTTCCTTCTCACCAGCCGGCGCAAATATGAAAAACCCAGCACCGCCCGTGCCGCTCAGGCGCGCCACAACGCGCGTGCCCCATTCGGCGCTCGCGTAATCGGCCTCGGGCGTAGGCGCGCCGGCAGCCCGCAGCACGTCCCCCGATTTCGGCCCTTCAACGGCGATGGTTGCGGTCCCCGCCGTGACGTCCTCAAGCGTCACATCGTCGGCAATAATGTAGTGTTCCAAATGTTGATAGATCTTTTCGCGGCTCTCCGGTTCCAGATCCAGCAGAAAATGATCCGGACGGCAAAGAATATTCGCGTCCGACAGAATGCGGCCTTGCGCGGTGAGGAAAAACGCGTAGCAACCCGCGCCAGGAACAAGTTGCTGGATATGATTGGTGGTCATCGCGTGCAACAACCGCGCGCGATCCTCACCCGTCAATTTGATTTTGCCGCGCGCCGAGAGGTCTAACCACGCCGCGCCCGTTCGAAGCGCCTCATAGCCGTTCATGGAAGTGAAATCCAGCGCAAATACGCTGAAATCGCAATCACGATCAGCCCGGTGATAACCATTCCCGTCAACCAGCGGCTGCGCTTCGCTTCAGAGGCATCCGGCAACGAATATAGAATCGCAACCGCGAAAATGTGCAGAACAAACAAAAATTTAATCCCGATCCACATGTGATAGTGCGGCGGGTAACTGGCCTTGTTCAAATAGTTGTACAGCCCGGAGCCGAGCGCGGTCACCAGCACCGTATACAGCAACGGACGAAAGCTTTCGACGACCCGTCTGCCAAGCCTTCCGCTCTCCGATTCACCAAGCGTCGCCAACGCCGGCGCGAGCGCAAATCTCGCATAAATGAAGCCGCCGATCAACGTCACGATGGAACTGATGTGGATCCACCGCATACACACCGCAAGCACCGCGCGCACTGTTGGCTCCATAATTCGAGTATAGAGTATGATTCACGAAATCCTTCCGGTTGGAATGTTGCAATGCAATTGCTCGATCTTCGGCGACGAACAGAGCCGCGAGGCAGTGGTGATCGACCCGGGTGACGAGATCGAAGAGATCCAAGCCATCCTTCAAAAGCATCGGCTACAGGTGAAGGCCATCATCGTCACGCACGCGCATATCGATCACATCGGCGGCGCGCAGAAGCTGAAAGCGGCCACCGGCGCGCCGGTGTATATGAACGCCAACGATCAGGAGCTTTACGACATGCTGGATGTGCAAGCCGGATGGCTGGGAATGCGGACGCCGGAAAAAACCTCCATCGACGTGAACGCGCGCGACGGCGACAGCCTGACGCTGGGCGCCGCCGAATTTCACGTGTTGCATACGCCGGGGCATACGCAGGGCAGCATCAGCCTGTGGATTCCGGCGGAGAACAAAGTGGTGGCGGGCGATACGCTATTCCGGGACAGCATCGGCCGTACGGATTTGCCCGGTGGAAACTCGCGGCAGATTTTGCAATCGATTCATGAGAAGTTGCTGCCGCTGGATGAGGGAACAGTGGTGATTCCGGGTCATGGGCCAAATACGACGATTGGGCGGGAGAAAGAAAGGAATCCGTTTTTGAGATAGCGCGTCTTACGCGCTGGCCAACCCGCGCAAATTCCATCCGCAAATCCGGCTAGCCTCGAGTTTGTCGCCGCCCGGACCCGGCCAATGTGTTTCCAAACTCAAATAACCCGCGTAGCGATCGTTCAACAACGCGGCGACTTGCCCCTTCCAATCGATCGCGCGCGTTCCCAGCGGACCCCAGACCGGCGTATGCCCTTCCAGATGACAATCCTTCGCATGCACATGCACGATGCGGTTCGCGGGCAACAAACCATAGCCCCCGGGGAAAGGATCCTCGCCGGCCACATAAGCATTCGCCGGATCCCAAACCACCATCAAGTTCGGATGCTTCACCATCTCCAACACCCGCGCGGTTTCCGACGCAGTGGCGATGTTGCAGGCGTGCTCGTTCTCTAAGCCGATAATCAACCCGTGCCGGGCCGCCGACTCGGCCAGTTCACCCAGCGCTTTCACGACAGCATCCAGGCACTTCTCCGGCTGCACAGTGCGCCAAAACGAAAACACACGCACGATCTTCGCGTCAAATTTCTTAGCGATCGCGAACGCGCGGTCCGCCAACTTCGGCTGATCCTCAAATGAATATTTAGCCGCAAACACGTCCTGCTGAAACCGCTGGTCCACGTCGGGCGAATTCGGAAGCACACACTTGAGTAGCGGCGATGCAATCGAAATCACGGAGAATCCCAGCCCTGAAACGATCTCCCGCGCGCGTTCCAGCTCCGCATCGGAAAGATCCATAATGTTCTTCCCACCCACGACGCGCAGCTCCGCGGCGCCCATCCCAATCTCGCGCATCGCCCGCAGCGCAATCTCAAGATCAGGCGAAAACTCGTCCGTAATAGCGGCAATCGGTATCCGAGGAGTCATATTATCAAGCCGCAGATTAACGCGGATGAACGCAGATAAGTTCGTTTCAATCTGCGTTCATCTGCGTTCATCGGCGGCAAATTCTTTTCATCCCGTCACGCGGTCTGAATCCTCTCCGCCTCATCCAAACCTAGCTCCCGAATCTCAATCTCCCGAATCCGAAACTTCTGAACCTTCCCGGTCACGGTCATCGGAAATTCATCCACGAACCGGAAATGCTGCGGGATCTTGTAGTGCGCAATTCTCCCCCGGCAAAATTCCCGAATCTCATTCTCGTCCGC
>DATDHK010000322.1:0-18620 GCA_036521635.1 Bryobacteraceae bacterium
TACCGGAAATCGGTGTACGGATGGCGCTCGGGGCCAGCGCCCGGGAGGTCATGTGGATGGTGCTGCGGCAGAGTCTCGGGATGATTTTCGTGGGCGTTGTGGTGGGCGTATCGGCCGCATTCGCGGCGGGGCGCGTATTGGGGCGGCTGGTGGAGGGAATGCGGCCGACCGAGCCGTCGACGTTCGCGATTATGGTTTCGGTGTTGGTGGTGGCGGCGCTGTTGGCGAGTTTTGTGCCGGCGCGAAGGGCGAGCAGGGTGGATCCCATGCGGGCGTTGCGGCAGGAGTAATGCTCAACGTGACACTTCCTTGGCGCTATGAGCCTTCCTCATGTAAGTCTGCAGAGCCGACGAAAACAGAAGAAGAACCGAGAGGAAGAGAGTTAAATACTGAACCCGAACCGGCCAAACGATCGCTGTGCTTTGAATCGCAATGAAGCAGTTCCGCAGCATCTCGATGGCGTTCGTGTACACCAAGTGACCGGCAAAAATGGAGGCGAGAGCGTTCACTGCCGCGCATATCATCAGGGCGCCCTCTGAACGGGAAAGATCAAATTCAGCCTTGAGCGCGCCTTTTAGAAAAAACGCTATGCCACCTAATGCCGCCATCGCGAAAGTGATAAAGAGTTGGCTTCGGACGGGAAGAACCGTGGCAGCGCTTGAACGCGGGGGGCTAGGAGCGAAGTTGCGCGGGGGCGTTACCGTTCGGGAGGCTGAGGCTGAACTGGCGGAAACGGCACGATTCCAAAAAGGCTGGCAAAGGCCGCGCGTCGTGAGCGTGGCTTCTATGCGCAGGGCGCCGCTGCCGCCCGTCGGCGGGCTGTTGGTATTTTTATTTATCTTGAGCGTGCTGCCCGTTCGCGTTCGATCGGCTAGGGCCGCTCTCTGGGCGTTCACGCCGATTTGTCTGTGCTTCGGAACACTGGCGGGCGCGTGGCTGGAATTGGCGGCGCGCGCTCCGGTGACTGAAACGGCACTGGTCCTCTACGTTCTGCCGACGGTCCTGGGTGGTGCTTCGGCATGGTGGTTCCGAAGGAGTGCAATCCATCATTGCCGATTGTGCTATCGGCCGCTGCTGACTGCTGTATCGGCCGGAATGGAAGGGCGCTGCCTTTTTGAGCCGGGAGGCAGTGAATACCTTTGCACCGAAGGACACGGGGCGCTGGTGGTGGGTTTGGCGGCGCAGAACGAAGCCGGCGAAGTGTGGACGTCGTGGTCCAACAGTTGGGCTTGAGAATATGAGGTGGAAACTTTGGCCGATATTCGTGTGCGCGATCGCCTGCGCGCAAACGCCGCACGCGCAGGACCCCGTGCACGGCATCGTGAAGCTCTTCGATACGTATCGAATCGTGATGCTCGGCGAAATGCACGAGTGCCGCCAGCAATGGGATCTGCTGCGCCGCCTGGTTGCTGCGCCGGGCTTTGCCGGACGCGTGAACGATATCGTCATGGAGTTCGGCAACGCACGATTCCAGGATGTTGTGGACCGCTACATTGGCGGCGAAGACGTGCCGCTCGCGCGCGTTGAGCGAGCCTGGCAGGATCCGGTGGGAGCGCTTGGGCCGGTGTCGCCAGTGTATGGAGAGTTCTATGCCACGGTGCGAGCCGTGAACCAGAAGTTGCCCAAGGAACGGCGGCTGCGGCTCTTGATGGGAGATCCGCCGATTGACTGGGACCAGGTTCGAAGTCTCGAAGACATCGCTGCGTTTCTTCCGTTCCGTGACGAGTTCTACGCCGGAGTGGTGCGGCAGGAAGTAGTCGCGAAGAAGCGGAAAGCGCTGCTGATCATGGGAGGCGGACACTTCCGGCGGAACGCGGGGCGTCCGGGTTTTGTGGAGAATGAGTTGCTGATGGCGTTGGTGAAGCCGTACGCGATCATGACGGGCAGCAACATGGTGGGCGGGTTCGACGACGTGGACCCGCGCTTCAATGAACTCCAGTCTCCATCGCTCATCGAGGTGAAGGGAACGTGGCTGGCCGGCTTATCGACTCCGAATCCGCGGGGCGGCACGGCGAGCACGTGGGAGCAGATGTTCGACGCGTACCTTTATCTGGGTCCGCGGGACACGATTACGGTGTCGAAGAACCCGCGATCCAGGCTCGACGGAACTCCATATGGACGAGAGGTCGAGCGGCGGCTGACGATCATGTTCGGTAAGGCCCCGGATTTTCTACCCAAGGCGGATGCCGCCATTGAGCAGCCGGCGTTTTCGCGAAATCCGATTCCGGCTCCGCCGCTGCCGGTCATTCCGAAGCCGCAGCCTTGAGTGGTGGGATTGGCCTACAATTTCGGTTCGTCTACTTCCAGGAGCATGTTAATGACTTCTCGCAGATTCCTGTTCAGTTCATCCAGTGTCTTGGCTTGACTGTGGGCGCCCGGAAGGCCCGGAACGTGGCCTACGTAGAGTCCAGTGTCGGAGCAATGTTCGACCAGTGCAGCGTAAGTTTTCATTTCCAGGTACCCTCCACAAACCGCTCCCTTACGGTCGCGGCTCGGTAGATTGAGTGCGTTAACGGACGTTTCTGCGCGTTACCCTGCATTTCCGAGCCGCGACCGTCAGGGAGCGGTAGATTGGAAGTTTCCGCAATGTCACTCCTGTTTGATTATGCCGGTTCTCGCACTAATGTGCCAAGGTTTGCAGGAATTCTTTGGCTACTTCGGCGATTTGCCGGTGGTCCACGTCTACCGCGGAGTTCATCTTCCGCATGCTCACATCGGTGAACTTACCGGACAATTCCGAAAGCGCTTTGCGAACTTCGGGGGCGGATGCCAGCACGTCCGTGCGCACCGCGATGCATGCCTGGTATGGGGGAAACGCCTGCTTGTCGTCCTGCAAGACTTTCACGTCCAACTTGTCCAGCAGGCCATCGGTGGTGCTGCCCGCGGCTATGCTTATTTTCTTCTGTGCCAGCGCGGTGTATAGCAAGCCTAGATCCATGCTCTTCGGCGACGCAATCCAGCGGATCTGATAGGCCGCATTCAAAGCGCCGTAGCCATCGGGACGTTGTAAGAATTCGTAACCGGCGCCCAGCGCGAAGCCGGCCGGATCGGCGGCCGCATCGCTCAGCTTTTCAAGATGCCGGGCGCGCGCATCTTCTCCGCGAACTGTCATCGCGAAGGAATTGCTGAAGCCCAGCGGGTCCAGCCATTCCACCTGCATCCTGGTCAGGTATTCCGTGCGGACACGATCCAGCACCACCACCGGATCCGTCACACCGCTGTGCTTTAGCACGTTCGTGAATGCAGTGCCGGTGTACTCCGGATAGAGATCGATATCTTTGGAAACGAGGGCCTGATGGGCCAGCAGCGTTCCTCCCAGATTCAGTTTTCGGTCCACGGGTTGGTGGAGACGGTTCTCCAGGTGTTGCGCGATGATTTCTCCCAGGATCACTTGCTCGGTGAAGTTTTTCGAGCCTATCGCGATGCTGTGCTTCGACGAGCAACCTGGCAGGAGCAGTAAAAAACTCAGACAGCAGAGAAGCGTTTTTCGATCCAACCTATTCCTCCATCCGAAATTAGCGCCAGGAGAGCCGCCGGTATCGCGCCGGCCAGAATTTGCGTCGTGTCCACCGAAGCGATACCGCGAAAAATGAAAACGCCCAGGCCTCCGCCGCCGATTGCAGCCGCTATCGTGGCCGTGCCGATAGTGGTCACTGTCGCTACCCGCACCCCCGCCAGAATCGTAGGGGCTGCGAGCGGCAGTTCGACTTGCCGCAACAGTTGTCCGCCGGTCATGCCCATGGCGATGGCCGACTCCCGCACGGCGGGCTCCACGTTCAAGATGCCGACCAGAGTGTTCCGCAAAATCGGCAGCAGAGCATACAGAACCAGCGCCACAATCGCGGTTCGTTTGCCGATGCCGCCGATGAGCGGAATCGGAATCAGGAATCCGAAGAGAGCCAGGCTCGGAACTGTTTGCATGACGTTCGCGAATGCCATGACACCGGTCCGCAGCGCCGGGCGCCGGGTTAGCAGAACGCCGGTTGGAATTCCGATCGCAAGAGCAATCGTGATGGAGATAAGGACCAGTTCAATATGTTCGGACGCGAGCTGAGGGATATCAAAAAGCAGGCCAGTCCGGCTCATAGCTCAAGCACATCCAGGAACGCCCGCGTTTGAGGCGTTTGCGATCTCAAAAACTCTTGCGGTGTCGCCAAGATCTCCAGTTTCCCACGATCCAACAAGGCGATGCGCGTGCCCAGGCGCAGAGCTTCGCGGACATCGTGCGTGACAAAGATGGATGTCTTGCGCAGGGTATTTCGCAGCGCCAGAAATTGGTTCTGCAATTCCAGGCGGGTCACCGGGTCCAGCGCTCCGAACGGCTCATCGAAAAGCAGCAGCCGTGGATCGGCGGCCAATGCCCGCGCCACGCCCACACGCTGGCGCTGCCCGCCCGAAAGCTCGCGCGGCTTTCGATCCAGGAACCGCGCGGGGTCCAAGCCCACCTGTTCGAGCAATTCGTTGGTGCGCGCGGCGATCCGCGCGGCATCCCATTCCAGCAGCCGGGGCACGAGGCCGACATTTGCGCCGATGGTGAAGTGCGGGAACAGTCCGACTTCCTGGATTACATAGCCGATGCCGCGGCGCAGTTGAATGGGATCCCAGGCGGTGGTGGGGCGTCCATCGACGAGGACTTCTCCGGTGGTCGGCAGCACCAGGCCGTTCACCATTTTGAGCGCGGTGGTTTTTCCCGAGCCGCTGCGCCCCAGCAACACTAATGTCTCGCCCGCATCAATCGCGAAGCTCAAGTTGTCGAGAATTTGATTGCCGCCGATGCGAAACGAGACGCCGCGAAATTCCACCGTGGCGGTGGAGTTGGCCGCCATCAACGAACCGTCCACAGACTCTCGACGAACGGCGATCTAATTCTCGACGACGCGGAAGCTGGCGTAGACATAGGGATAGTTGGGGCGAAACCAGTTTCGGAAAGACCGGCGCAGGAAACAGCTTGCGGTTTGGGGTGAAGCGCCTTTCATCACGTAGTGCTCTTCGTCGAAGAAATTTTGCGAGTATCCCGGATAAAAAGGGAACGGCTGAAATCCGGCGAACGGGGCGAAGGGCGTGCGGGTCCATTCCCATCCATTGCCTACCAATTGCGAAACGCCGAAGGCGCTCTCGCCCGCGGGATTTGCATCGACGTCTACGGGGTCCGAATCGTGGAAATCGAAATTTCCGTGGGCCGAAGAGGGCGGGGCATCGCCCCAAGGAAAATTGCGCTCTTTGCCGGATCGCGTTCCATAAGCGGTGCGGTGAAATTGCGCCTCGGTGGGCAATTCTTTTCCGATCCAGCGCGCGTAGGCGCTGGCTTCCACATAGGTCACGTACACCGGGGCATTCAGCGGCAGAGGAATCTCGGCGAACATGCCGTGATAGAACCATTCTCCGCTGCGCTGCCTCCAGAAATGGGGTGGCTCCGCGCCTGAGCGGACGAATTTCAGATACTCGCCGTTGGTGATCTTGTTCTTTGCGATCGCAAAGCGCGGCACGTCCACTGGATGCTCGTCGAACTCGTTGTCCCAGCCGAAGTCGCCCGCCTTCTGCCCCAGCGTCGCGATGCCGTCCGGGATTTCGATCATCGATGCCGGCGAACTGTTGGCGGCGTGCCTTGCACCCGATGGCGTCCCCAGCTTCTGGTCATAAGGCAAATTGTGGAACAGGTATGCCAGCGTCTCCGCGTGCATCATGCGATGTTCGAGCGCCACCTGTATGATCTGCTCCGGCGCTTGTTCCAGGACTTCGTCGATTATCCTGCGCGTGCGCTGGCCGTAAGCGCGAACCTGCTCGATTGACGGCCAGTCCGATGGCTGATCTTCGGGGGCCTTTCCCACCGGCGGATCGATGCCAAATTCGAATAAGCGGTCGAATTCGGGATGAAATGATGGGATGTCGAGCGCTTGGCGGCAAATCTGGTTCCAATCGAACGCCTCAAGATGCCCGAGGTAGAAAATCAGCCGATGTCTTTCAGGGATTGGCCGGGAATAATAGGCTTCCGGCTTGAGGAGATCGAACACTCGATCGGTTCGCGCTCTAGCGGAAACGATCCTTTCGCCGAGCAGCCGATTAACTGCTGGTAGGGTTGACATGGTTGCCTCCGGCCACGCAGTTTTAGACTAACAGAATGGTGGCGGAGGTGGTTCGTGGATGGTGATTGGTGGACGGTGATCGGTGGATGGTGGCCGGCAGCGGCAATCACCATTACCGAAAGACCGACCACCGATCACTGGCCACGTTTTACTTGGTGCCGCTTGCTACTGTTGCGGGCGTTGCCGGTGCACTGCCCGCGGTCGCGGCGTCGTGCATGGCCTGGTTGCGCTTTGTCTTCCAGTACTTGTCGCCCCACCATTCCTCCGGACCCTGCTGGGCCGCGGCGCTCTGCGCAGTCGTCTGTTTTTCGGCGATTCCCTCGCGCACGGCGGTTGCTTCACTGGCCGTCAGTTCGAAGTTCAAGGTTCCGCTGGTGCCGGCCGGGTCTTTAAAGTTGATTGCCAGCGTTTGCTTTCTGCGGCCTGGGAACATCGTCGGCACCGGGATTTTGCCCAGGATGTGGCGGCCCTCGCCTTGAACGACGTTGGTGCCTGTGATCTGGCTGTAAGGAATTTTGTAAACCGACTGGCCGTAATTGAATCGCAGTTCTTTCGCATCGCTGACGCTGATTGAACCGGAAGCATTGATCGGAATCGACTTCGCGGTTCCACCAATGTATTCAACAGCGCTCGAAGCGCCCTTTACAACGGCGCACGGCAGGATCGCGAAAACGACCGTAGACAGAAGGACCTGGCGGATTGAGGGCATGTAGTACAACTCCTTGCGAGTACTATCGGCATCCTCGCCGGGAGACTTTAGGAACCCAAACCGCCCTACAATGAATCCAGCATGTCCGTTTACAATGAGCGCCGCGAAGAGTTAGAAAAACAAGAGTTTATGATGGGCGTTGAGCGGGGGCGGCTGGCCGTCACGCTCGATCTGCTGACCGATGCGCTGATCCTGGTGGGGCAGCATGGAGTCTATTGTCAGAGCACCCGGCAGCCGGGCAAGCCCGCCATGGATATACAGATGATTTCCAAGTGCCTGACGGACGCCAAGGAGCTGGTGGCGGATGTGATGGGCGGACTGAAAGAGAAATCGCGCGTCTAAAGTTTGTCGCCGAAAACTTTTTTCAGCATGGTCTGGAAGCGTGCATCCGGCCGCAGATTGTCGAATCGGGGATCTACTTTCAGCCAGACTAACTGTTCGTCGTGCTGGGCAAAGGCTTTGTCCAGCGCGGCGAAAGCATTGTCCTTGTCGCCGATCAGTGCATATGCCCGCGCCGCTTCGATATTCGACAGCTTCTGGATCGCGCCGGCCTTCTGCCTGGCCTCATCCAAGCGCCCGATTAACGCCAGCTCCGCCACTTCATTCCGCGCCGCGTAGGATTTCTCAAATTGCTCCGCGGCTTGCCGCGGATTGCCCGCGTATGCGTAGGCCATGCCCAACTCCCACGCCGTTCCGGAATTTCGGTAGCGCTCAATGGCCGCATCGTATTGATGGCTGACCAGCAAAATCCACCCGGCTGCGTGGTCGGAAAAACCTGAGAGCGGATCCAAATCCGCGCCCAGCTTGCTCTCGGCGCGCGCCGCTTCCAGTTGGCCGAGCGGCGCCAGATACGCGATGGCGAAGGAACTATGCACATCCGCTGAGCCGGGGCTCAGCTCCATCGCCCGGCGGAATTCGCGCTCTGCTGCGGCCCAGTCCCATTCGTTCATCGCCTTCGCAGATCCAAGCGCGGTGTGCGCTTCCGCAATTGAAGCGTCGATGCCGATTGCCTGCCGCGCAGCCGCGGAAGCCTTGGGCCACAGGCGCAGCTTCGCATAACTATTGGCGAGGGCCGCCCTTGCCGCTGCGAATTTGGCATCCACTCGCACCGCCTGCTCGAAGTAGTCGGCGGCCTTCGCTGTGTCAGATCGTCCGTGCAAATAGAGGTCGTAGGCGGCCACACTCTCGGTTAGTCGCGGGGCAAGCTGGTGATTCGGATCGATACGAGTCTGCACTCGAAGTACGTTGACAACTGCCTTGGCCAGCTCATCCTGAATTGCAAAAACATCCTTAGCGTCGCGCTCATAGGTCTGCGACCACAATTGAAAATTCGTTTTCGAATCGATTAACTGGGCGGCCACGCGCAGATGGCCATCCGAATTCTGGGCGGTTCCCTTTAGCACGGCGACAGCCTCGCCGGACGGCCCTTTGATCGCGCGCAGACCTGGCGCCTGGGCGAGCGCACTTGCCAACTCGACAGTGAGACCGCCGGCGAAATAGTCGTTGCCGGAAAACGGCAGAACCGATAGCGAAACGACGGGTGGAGCGGGAGGCGCGGTAACCGGCTTATCGCCAACAAGGAAATACCAGACCCAAACGCCGATCAGTCCGAGCAGGCAGAGCCCGAACATGAACAGCCTGCGTCCGACTGGCGGCTGATAGCCTTTGGCTGAAGGTTGCAATCAAAAGTGTAGCGCAGGCGACTTTCTTAATCCTTGCACTCGGGCGACCTCCTGGAACCCGTGGTCCAATAAGTGCTACCGCTTGGACTGTTCAGTGCCCATGTCATACTCGTGCCGCCGAAGTCCAGGTGGAAAGCGTTTCGTACTCTGCCCGTCTGAAAGGTTGCCGGCTGTCCTTGCCCGGCGCGCCAGGGGACACTGTGTTGTCCGCGCCCACCGGTATGAGCAACGTGGGAACATTCAAGAAGATCGTATATACAAAGTCGCCATTCTGCGATACGGGTCCACCGAAGGTTTGGTCGCCCATCACGACTGTGGGAACCAACATATTGTGGTGGAGATCGAGGACCAGAATCCCGCCGCCTGTGTTTCCACCCGTCGACACATATTGAAAGCGGCTCTCGCTGTCGATGGAGATGCTGCTCGATCCGGTTAGAACCGGGATGGTCCAGCTATATTGGCGGGCAGGTTGGAAGACGCGCCCCTGGATGTCCAAGCGGAGCGGTCCATCATAGTCTTCCGCAGCCTCCATTGAGCGGTATTGTGTCCTCATTTTGCCGGGACTTTCGCTTTCATGGATGGGAGGAATTCCATATGATTACCGAAATCCCGCGAGTCAAATTGACTCACGTCTTTGCGCCCCGGTCTCGTGCCGTGGCGCACGCTAACCTGGCTGCGGCGGCCGTTCATCCTCAGTTCAACAAAGCCGGTCAAACGGCGAATTTCATTGTTTCCTACGACGCCAGGCTGGGAGCTAGCGGTCTCCAGGCGGCAAAATCGATTCTTCAAACCTGCGAGGGCGATTTCCAAACGCTTCGCAACGTCTTTAGCGGCACTACCCCACCGGACCTTCCGTTTCAGATCCGGTTGACCACGGATAATACGGGCGCCGAACACGCGACGTGTGCGGCCACCGAACTGTTCATCGGCGCAAATTCGGGCGATGGGCCGGTTGACCTTGCATTCATGCGCCAACTGGTCATCGCCGAGGAAGACGAAGTGTTCATGGAGGCCTTTGGACGAGGATGGAATTGTGGATTCAGCAACGGAGAGGGGCTTTCTCGCGTGTTGGCCAACGATATGGTTCCAGGAGCGGAGCCTCCGAATTTCATCTCGTCCAACACGTGGCTGAACGACGGCCGTCCGAATTGGGTGGACAATACAGAACAGGACGACACTAAGTATCCGTCAATCGGCTGCTCGGTCCTGTTCCTCAACTGGTTGCGCTTTCAGTTGAAATACCCGTGGCAGCAAATCATCGCCGCGGGAGCGGATACTCTCGCTAAAACCTACACCAACCTTAGCGGCCAAGATAACGGATTCGTCCGATTCAAGGCGTTCATGGACGAGAAGTTTCCGCCAAACCAGGCAGCTACGTTGACCACCGATAATCCCTTCCCGTTGTAAAGGCAGCCGCCTACTGTTCGCGGGTCGCCTCCACCGACGACCCGCTGCCACCCAAATATTCCTTCAGCCAGCCGATCCATCGGCGATCGATATCGCGTTGGCGCACGGGATCGGAAGGACTATGCCCGGTAACCGGATACGCGAAGAACTTGGTAGGCACGCCATTGTCCTTGAGCGCGTGATACAGCTCGTAGGACTGCGTGATGGGCACGCGATAGTCGCCCGTGTCCGACAAAACCAGCGTGGGCGCCTTGATCTTGCCGACGTAACTGATGGGAGATTGCGCCAGGTAGGCAGCCATGTTGTCGCCCACATATGGCGACCCGCCGAATGCGGATCCGCGGCGGACGTTGGCGTCGCCGAGATTGTATTGATCCAGCCAATTCGTAACGGCCGCACCCGCGATGGCGACCTTCCACACAGGATAATGGCCCAGCAGCCATGTGGTCATGTATCCGCCGTAGGACCAGCCCGACACCGCCATGCGAGCCTCATCCACGAAACCGCGCTTCTTCAAGAGCTCGACGCCGGACATGACATCGCGGCCGGGTCCATCGCCGGAATCGTTCCAGATGGCGGATTGGAACGCGTTGCCCAGATTGTCGCTGCCCCGATAGTTCGGCTCAAAAATAATCCATCCATTCGCAGCCAGCAACTGCGCGCGCGAGGAGAATACTTCTTTCGACGCAGATCGTGGACCGCCATGAACGTACAGCACCAGCGGATATTTCCGGTTGGGCGCAAAGTCCGGTGGATAGGTCACGACGCCATCCATATGAAACCCGTTCGGCCCTTCCCAGTCGATGGTCTCGGTCTTGCCGAGATCGAGCGACGCCACTTCCTGATTGAAATCGGTGAGCCGCTTGACCGGACCGGCGGGGGAGGAAAGATAGTAAAGTTCTGCGGGATGCCGCGGTTCGCTGCCCGCGAAAGCGATTTCGCCGTTGCGGCCCATGGCGACATCGACCCAGAACGACGAAGCGGGACAAGCTTTGCCGAGCGGCACGCGGCGCGCGGCGCCCTCCAACGGCTGTATCCACAAGCCAACCGTGGCGCCGTCGTTCGCGCCCACCAGCAGCGATTTTCCGTCCGGCGACCAGATCGCCCGCTGCATGTTGCGGTCGATGCCGCGCGTGATGCTTTTGCCTTCGCCGCCCGAAGCCGGCACCACAAAAATCTCGTTCACGTTCTTGCTTTGCCCGTCGCGCGGGAACCAGTAGGCCAGGCGCGATCCGTCCGGCGAAAACACCGGATAGCCTTCATGTTTCGCGCGCCCGGTAAGGGAATGGAATTCACCGGTCGAAATATTCAACATCTGTAGAGTGCTTCGATCGCTGTCTCCGGAATGCGGAGTTTCCACCATGACGAAGGCGATCGATTTGCCGTCGGGCGACCAGGCGATAGGCGATGCAGGCGAACTGGGCGGATGGCTGATGGGTAACGTCCAATTTCCCGACGTCAGCCGGCGCGGTTCGCCGCCGTCGCCGGGAACCAACCAGAGATGCGTGGGCAGGGGCGCTTCTTTGATCAGGAAATCGTCGTTGCCCACTTCGAACGAGTCGTTGAATTTCTCCTCGCCGATTTTTTTCGGAGCTTCGTCGGACGCGGCGAAGGCGATCATCAGACCGTCGGGGCGCCACGCGAATTGCTGGATGCCGGTAGCCGACTTGGTGATCTGCACCGCGTCGCCGCCGGTCATCGGCATGACGAAAATTTGCGGCTTCGCATTCGCGCCGGTAGCGAGGAATGCCAGACGATCGCCGGCCGGAGTCCAGCGCGGAGAACTGATGCCTCGCCGATCGTGTGTCAGCGCGCGCCGGTGACCGCTCGCGACGTCGACGAGAACGAGGTCCGCGTCATAGCGATCCTCGGTGTAATTCGGGTGGGAAACCACGGCCACGATCGATTTCCCGTCCGGCGAAATCTGTGGATCGGCCACCCGAGTGAGTTTGTCGAGGTGCGCGATGTCAAAGCGGCCGGCGGCGAAGGCGGGCACGCACAGCAGAACGGCGAATGCGACGTTTTTCATAAGTCCTCTCCCCCAGAACCTTAATGATAGTCCGGTGTGGGGCAGGTTGGTAACCTGCCGCCGATTGAAAATAGGCCTTCTTCTAGAAAGCGTCACCCGACAGGCCGATTTTCAATCGGCGGCAGATTGCCAATCTGCCCTACAACGTTCTTGGCCGATAAATCGCAGTGTGCCGGACCGTCTGCACCAGACGCTCCCCGTTCGCCACCAGCATTACATCCACCACAACAAATTCGTGGCCCTTCCGCTCAAAGCGATCGTGAATCAAACCGCGGGTGGAAATCACGTCGTCATGCCACGCCACGCTCCAGTTGTTGATCTCGCTGGCGGCATGAATCCAAGGACCAAGCTGGAAATTGCGAACCAATATTTCATTGGAAAATTGCAGCAGCTTGGCCGGATGCGCTGGCGGGTTCGACCCATGGTAGATGGGCAGGCGTTCACTTCGTAGATCGAGAAACGACGCGTCGAAAAGGTCAAGTTTTTCGACCACGGTCCCAAGCGGCGACCGCATAATCAGATTAGTGGGCGAAGGTACGGGACGCCGGTCCACCGCCGGCAACGGGTGCTCCGCATACCAACCAGGCGAGTGCCCCGGCCGGGTCTGACTCGAAGCGTGTCCCTTCGCGCAAACAGTCCCATCGTTGCGTTCAGCGGTGATGTCCGTCGACCCATCCTCGTTAGCTTCCGCGCGCACGACGATCTCTTCGCCGTCATAAACCGGTTCCAAAAACTTTACGTGCATCGATCCGCGCTCGAGCCAGGCCGGCTCGGAATCCACAATGGGAACCGTCATGTAGCCGTAAACCGTCACGCCCGGTACCAACCCGCCGCGAAACCCGTACTCGGCGGCTACACGATCGTCGTGAATTTTGTTTTCCGAATCCGCCGCGGTGTTTGCGGCGCGTACGCGATAAAGAGGCAGCGGGTGGCTCACCGTCCGTCAGACTGCGGCCGTCTCGGCGACGCGCCCGGCATATGTGCGGTCCACATACTTGTTGAGCATTTCAATAAATTCAGCCACAATATGATCGCCGCGCAGAGTGGTGACAAGTTTTCCATCGACGTAAACCGGCGCTACTGGTTCTTCAAAAGTCCCGGGAAGCGAAATTCCGATATTGGAATGCTTCGATTCTCCGGGACCGTTGACCACGCAGCCCATCACCGCGACCTTCATCTCTTCCACGCCCGCGTATCGGTCTTTCCACAGCGGCATCTGCTCGCGCAGGTAGGTCTGTATCTGGTCCGCCATGTCCTGGAAGAACGTGCTGGTGGTGCGTCCGCAGCCGGGGCACGCGGTCACTTGCGGTGTGAAACTGCGCAGCTCCAGCGATTGCAAAATCTGCTGGCTGACGATGACTTCTTCGGTGCGATCGCCATTCGGCAACGGCGTGAGCGACGCGCGAATCGTATCGCCGATGCCTTCCTGTAGCAACACCGCCAGCGCGCCAGTGGTAGCGACGATGCCCTTCGATCCCAAACCCGCTTCGGTAAGGCCGAGGTGCAGCGCATAGTCGCATTGAGCCGCCAGTTTTCGGTAGACGTTGATCAGATCCTGCACGCCGCTCACCTTTGCGCTGAGGATGATTTTGTCCCGCGCGAGCCCATGCCGCTCGGCCGCTTCGGCGGAAAAAAGCGCGCTCGCCACAATCGCGTTCATCGTGACTTCCTTGGCGTCCAGCGGATCGGCCAGCCGGGAATTCTCATCCATCATGCGCGTCAGCAGCGATTGATCCAGCGATCCCCAATTGACGCCGATGCGCACCGGGCGATCGTATTCCACCGCGGCTTCGATCATGACGCGAAAATTGTCGTCATGCTTCTTGCCGATGTTTACGTTGCCAGGATTGATGCGGTATTTTGCAAGCGCCCGCGCGCACTCGGGATATTTCTTGAGCAGAATATGGCCGTTGTAATGAAAATCGCCGATGACGGGAACGCGCACGCCAAATTTGTCGAGCGTGTCGACGATCTTGGGGACAGCCTGCGCGGCGGCTTCGGTATTCACGGTGACGCGCACGAGTTCAGAGCCAGCCTGGGCGAGCGCCATCACCTGATTGACGGTCGACGCGACATCCGCGGTGTCCGTGTTGGTCATGGACTGGACCACGATCGGATGGTTGCCCCCCACCGTCACATTGCCAATCTTCACCGGCACCGATACACGGCGCTTCTGAACAGCCATTCCACCTCCAGTTGAATCTTCATTGTAGCAATGCGGGTGTTCGGAGCGGTATGCTGGGAGCTGTTATGCGGATGTGCTGCGCGCTGGTTCTTGTGGTTGTGGGTTGTGCAGCGCAGGAGAACATTCACAGCGTTTCGGGCGCGGTGATTGACCCTAGTGGCGCCCGTATTCCCAATGCAACGGTGACTCTATCCGGTTCGACGACCATTGCAGTCAAAACCGACAACCAGGGCAAGTTTGCGTTTTCAACCGTGGAACCGGGCATGTATAAGTTGAGCTTTCAACACGCTGGATTTAAGCCAAAGATTCTAGACGCGGCAGTAGATCAAGGACCAATATTGTTTTCTGAAGTATTGCTTGAATCAGCCCCTCAACCGTGCCCCGTAGTTGTGGTGGAAGGCCCGGTCATTCTTCTTGGCAACGTGCCCCTCGGGAATGGCGGAACCATCTCCGGTACTTTGCGCTACGGGCCAGCAGTTGTCCGCAACGCGATCGTCACACTTCATCTATCCGGCGAGTCGCGCCCTGCGAAGAGCAGCCGCACAGACGCAAGAGGAATTTTCCAACTCGACAAGGTCAAACCCGGCCTGTACGATCTCACTATCGAGGCAAAAGGCTTCAGGCCGGCAACAATTGACTCGATCGGACTGCAGCGTGGACGCCAGATAACGCTGCCTCCTCTCGACCTGCTGCGCGCCACTACCTCAGTTCGATAGAATCTCCCACATGAACCGCACCCGGTTGTTGCTGGTCACTGGATTTGTCACCCTGCTCGCGCTGGGCTTGGTAGTCACCCGCAGCGATGCGCAAGCGAATACGGTAAAACAAATCGTGCCGGGCGTCTGGTTTCGCGAAGGCGACATCCTGGGCCAGGGGCATTGCAACAACATCATCATCGAGATGAAGGACCATCTCATCGTCGTGGACGCCAACTTCCCCAGCGGCGCGCGAGCCACACTCGCGGACGCCAAGAAAGTTTCCTCGAAGCCGGTGAAGTTTGTCTTCGATACGCACCATCACGGCGATCATTCCTATGGCAACGCGGTTTGGACCCAAGCCGGCGCGGTCACTATCGCGCACGCCGGCGTGGCCGAAGAAATGGAGCGCTACGAACCGGGGCGCTGGCAGGACACGGCCAAGCAGCGCAAGGATGTCGCGGACATGAACATGGATCGTCCGGAACCGCCGCAACAAACCTTCACGGACAATCCGCACGTGCTGACGGATGGCGCCCGCCGCGTGGAATTCCGCTTCTTTGGATGGGCGCACACGCGCGGCGACGGCTTCGTATATCTGCCCAAGGAGAAGGTTTTGTGCACCGGCGACGCGATTGTCAATGGCCCTTGGAATTACACCGCGGATGCCAATGTCGGCAACTGGCCGAACGTGATCGACGGTGCAATGAAGCTGGATGTGGAGCACGTGTTGCCGGGGCACGGCGGAGCGGGCGGACGGGAAATCATGGCCGGGCAGCGCGCATTTATGGTGGAGTTGTACAAGGCGGTGGATGCGGCGGTGAAGGCCGGCAAGAAGCTGGACGACATCGTGAAGACGCAAAACGGCGTGCAGACCGCGGCCATTCAACTTCCAGATAGCGTAAAGACTTGGGTTGGATTCGGGCTGGGTGCGCACGTGAAAGATACGTACAACGAGATTGTGTCGCGCAAACCGGCCGGCGACTTACCGCACTAACAGCCCGCTGGACGGAATACCATAAAAGAGTGAGACCTCAAGCTCTAGTCCTTGTCCTAGCCGGCGCCGGCCTGCTATTCGCCCAAAAAAACGCGCCGATCTTCGCCCTCCCTTACAGCCCCAGTCTGGATATTTCCTCCATGGATCGCGCCGTGCCTCCATGTACCGATTTCTTTCGCTACGCCTGCGGCGGCTGGATCGAGAAAAATCCAATTCCCAGCGACCAATCGCAGTGGGATGTTTATTCCAAACTCGAGGACGACAACCAGCATTTCTTGTGGGGCATATTGGAGCAGGCCTCGAAAGCAACCGCCAATCGCAGCCCGGTCGAGGCCGAAATCGGCGACTTCTTTCATGCTTGTATGGACGAAGCCGCGGTGGAGAAACTGGGCGCCGCGCCGCTGAAGCAGAGCTTGGATGAAATTGCGGCGCTCAAATCGCTCCGCGATCTGCCGGCGTTTCTGGCGCGCCGGCACGCCACGCTTTCAAACGGGAGCATGCTGTTCGGCTTCAGTTCCAATCAGGATTTTTCGGACTCCTCCCGCGTGATCGCCTTCGCGAACGCCGGCGGACTCGGCTTGCCCGATCGCGATTATTACGTGAAGACGGATGCGAAATCGCAAGAGATCCGGCGGAAGTATCTGGAGCATGTCGCCGGCATGCTGGTCTTGCTCGGCGAAACGCAGGCGAGCGCCAAAGCTCACGCCTCCACGATAATGTCCATCGAAACCGCGCTCGCCAAAGCGTCGCTGACGCGGGTCGAAAAGCGCGATCCCTACAAGTTGTTTCACAAGCTGACGGCCGCGCAATTGCAGGCGCTGACGCCGTCCTTTCGATGGGAGCCGTACTTCACCGCCACGCAAACGCCCGCCGCGCCGATGATCAATGTCACTGAGCCGGCTTTCTTCAAGGAACTCGAACTGCAACTGAAGTCCCGGACGCTTGCCGATTGGAAAACCTATCTGCGCTGGCATCTGGTCGACACCGCGGCGCCCTTCCTCTCCGCTACTTTCGTTCAAACCGATTTCGATTTCTTCCGCAAGTATCTACGCGGCGTAAAGGAAATGCAGCCGCGCTGGAAGCGATGCGTCCAGTTGGTGGACCGCGATTTGGGCGAGGCGCTGGGCCAGGTATTCGTCCAAAAAACATTCGGGCCGGATACCAAGCAGCGCGCCGTGGCGATGACGAAAGAGATCGAAGCCACCATGGAGAACGAAATCAAGGAACTGCCGTGGATGGGCGCGGAGACCAAAAAGCGGGCGCTCGAGAAGTTGCACGGAATGCTGAACAAAATCGGTTACCCGGAAAAATGGCGCGACTACAGTTCGGTGAAAATTTCGGCCGACGACTTTTTCGGCAACGCGGAGCATGCCTCGGCATTCGAGTTCCGGCGGCAGCTTGGGAAAATTGGAAAACCCGTGGATCACACCGAATGGCAGATGACTCCACCCACCATCAACGCCTACTACGACGCTCAAATGAACGACATCAATTTTCCAGCGGGCGTGTTACAGCCGCCGCTCTTCGATCCGAAATTAGACGACGCTCCGAACTACGGAAACACCGGCGCGACCATCGGGCACGAGCTCACGCACGGCTTCGACGACGAAGGCCGGCAGTTCGATGCCAAGGGCGATTTAAAGGATTGGTGGACCAAAGAGGATGCGACAGAATTCGAAAAACGCGCCAAGTGCGTTTCCGATCAGTACTCGCAATATAAGGTCGTGGACGACATCAAGATTAACGGCAAGCTCACGCTGGGTGAAGACGTCGCGGACTTGGGTGGAACGTTTCTGGCGTATGTCGCTTGGAAGAATGCGACCAAGGATCAGGACCTGAAATCCGTTGAGGGCTTCACGCCGGACCAGCGGTTCTTCATCGGCATGGCGCAATGGGCTTGCGGCTCCGAGCGTCCGGAAAGCAAGCGCGTAAACGCCATCACCAATCCACATTCACCGCTCGAATATCGGATCAACGGCGTGGTTTCCAATATGCCGGAATTCGGCAAGGCGTTCTCGTGCAAGATTGGCGAACCGATGGTTCGCGAGACACCCTGCAAGGTTTGGTAAGCCTGCTCTGTCCGGTCCGGGACTGCCACTTGGCGCTGCTGCGCGAGGAGCGGCGGCTGTCGTGTCCGCGCGGCCATTCGTTCGACGTCGCGCGCAGCGGATACGTCAACTTATTACAGCCACAAGACCGGCGATCGAAACAGCCGGGCGATATGCCGGCCGCGGTGGCAGCGCGGCGGCGATTGCACGATCGCGGCGTAACCGCGCCGCTGCTGTGCGCCATGGCGGAGACGGTCGCCGCATCGCCGGACGGCATCGTTCTGGACGCCGGCTGCGGTGACGGATTTTATCTTGGAACGCTGGCCCGCCAGACCGGCTTCGAGGCGCATGGCGTCGACATATCGATTCCTGCCATAGACGGCGCCGCGCGCCGCTACCCCGAATGCAAATGGATCGTAGCCAATGCCGATCGGTTCCTGCCTTATGCCGACGGCTCGTTCTCGATCGTTCTTTCGGTCACGGCGAGAATGAACGCGTCCGAATTCCGCCGCGTGATGCGTGACGACGGACGCCTCCTGGTCGCTATTCCCGCGCCGGACGATTTAATCGAGTTGCGCGGCGCGGGCCGGGATCGAGCCTTCCGAACGGTGGAGACATTCGCCAGCGGCTTCACGCTAGTCAATCAACGCCGCGCCACGACGACTGCGGATCTCGACGCGGCCGCCGTTCACGACCTCCTACTCTCAATTTACCGCCCGATGCAGTCGAAGCCGCCCACGGCAACGCGAGTAACCTTCAGCCTGGACCTCCTACTGTTCCAACCC
>DATDHK010000323.1:0-7476 GCA_036521635.1 Bryobacteraceae bacterium
GAAGAGTATCCGAGATGGAAGTGCGCGCTGCGTGCCATGCGGGAGCAAATCCGAAAAGGAGCCCCGTGGCCAACGTGATTACGGCGGCGAAAACGAGCACTCGTGCATCCAGCCCAAGTTGCCAGGAAACCGGCAGCAGCCCCGGCGGAAGGAAGGACGGCGCGGCTCGCAGAATCGTCCATGCCAACGCCACTCCCGCGATACCTCCAAGCAAGCCTAGCAACGTGCTCTCGGTCAGGAACTGGCGCAAAATGCGGACACGGCTGCCGCCCAGTGAGGCGCGCACGGCGATCTCGCGCTGCCGGCCGGCTCCTCTTGCAAGCATCAGGCCCGCGACGTTCGCGCACGCCATCAACAGTACAAAACCAACGACGCCGGCCAGCACCAGCGAAGTGACGCGCAGATCGCGGTCGCTGAGCGCGTCGCGCAGAGGCTCGATCGTAATGCCCCAGCCCTTGTTCGTTGCCGGCGAAATGCGCGCGATGTTTTCGGCGACGACGCCCATGCCCGCTTTGGCGCCATCCAGACTGACTCCACGCTTCAAGCGTCCGAGCACCTGCAAATAGTGCATGCGGCGCTGTTCGGGCGAATGTGACGGCGCGAAGATCGTCCACAGATTGCTGTTAGCGAGAATTTGAAATTGCGAGGGCACGATTCCGATTACGGTGAAAAGTTCTCCGTCCAGAGTGATGGTGCTGCCGACAAGGCGCGGGTCGCGGCCGAATTGCGAGGTCCACAATCGCTCGCTCAGCACCACAACATGCGCGCGTTGCCGGGCATCGTCCTTCGCAAATGTGCGCCCAGCGATTGGCCGGACGCCCAGCAGATCGAACAATGAAGCGCTGACGGACTGTCCGGGAATTCGTTCGGGGCCGTTCGACGTAATGAGCGTACGCGAGCCGCCGGACACCGCAGCCATCGACTCGAACACATTGTTCTGTTCGCTCCAGTCGAGAAAATTGAGCGGCGAGACGCGGTTGTGCGCATAGTTGGGCGGATGCTCCCACAGCATGACCAGCGCGTCCGGCTGCGCGAACGGGAGCGGGCGAAACAACGCGGCATCCAGCAAGCTGAAAATCGCGCTGTTGGCGCCGATGCCAATGGAGAGCACCGCGACGACAACGGCGGAGAAAACGGGTCCGCGCCGCAGCATGCGAATTGCGAAACGCAAATCTTGCGTGAGAGTGATCATCAAACCATCTCCTTTTCCGGTTCGCGGGCGATTGCGGCCATCTGTGCGGCGAAGCGCGGCCAGGTGCAGCAAGGCTGCGCTGCGGAACAGATCTGTCAGTGTGCGCGCGGCCAGCCGCCAGCCTCCGGATTCCCGCCAGCGATCGTCGAACGTGGCCAACATGTCCGCGCCGAAAGTACGCCGGAAACTTTTCGGGAAGAGGCGTATAAGAAGAGTCAGCAGGGCGCGCATCTACGAATCCGTTTCCCGCAGCAGCTTCCGAGCGCGCACCAGATCGACCAGGCCCGCCAGCCGTTGCGCGTCCGCCTTGAGAACTTTTCGCCCCAGCCGGCTCAAGGAATAAAATTGACGGCGCCCGTCGCCTTCACCCATCTCGAGCAGGCCGCCGCTCAACAATCGCCCGAGCAGCCGGTACAACGAACCGATTTCGAGCCGCACCTCTCCGCCCGACTCGCGCTCCACTTCCTTCATGATTCCGTATCCGTGCAGGGGGCCATCCAAGAGTGTCAAGAGGATGTGGAAATCGGCTGGTTTGAGCGGCAGGTGATCGTGAGCGTCCATATCAGTAATTAACGTATATGTATTCTACATATATCTACTGCCGTTGGCAAGGCCCCCACTGCGCAACAATAGCAGGGGAGGCATTTCTGAATCAGGCAGACGTTCTGATCGTTGGCGCCGGCCCCAGCGGCCTGGTACTGGCCTTGTGCCTGGCGAAGCTCGGGGTGAAATTCCGCATCGTCGAGAAGAACAGCGGGCCCGGCCAGGCCTCGCGGGCCATCGCGGTGCAGGCGCGGATTCTCGAATTTTACCGGCAGTTGGGATTTGCCGGCGACGTCGTCAGCGGCGGCCTCAAAATGGAGCGCCTGCATTTGCGAAAAGGCAACCGCGAAATTGCCGTGCTGCAATTCGGAGACTTCGGCAAGAACCTCAGCGCCTTCCCGTTCGTTCTCAGCTATCCGCAGGATGTTCACGAAAAGTTTCTGATCGAGAAGCTCGCTGCAGCCGGAATCGCGGTGGAGTGGAACACCGAGTTAGTCGATTTTGCCGACGATGGTACGCGCGTCCGGGCGACGTTGCGAAGCCAAGGCGCCGAGGAAATCTCTGAAGTTGCGTTTTTGTGCGGTTGCGATGGAGCGCACAGCCGCGTCCGTCAAAACCTGAATTTGTCGTTTCCCGGTGGAACGTACGAGCAGAGATTTTTCGTGGCCGACGTGGAGGAGACGGGCGCGCCAGTGAAGGGCGACATCAATGTTTGCATGGGCGTTGATGCGTTTTGCCTGATCTTTCCCATTCGGAGCGTGAAGCAGGACCGGCTGATCGGCATCGTACCAAAAGAATTCGCGGCGCGTGAAAATGTAACGTTTGACGACGTTCGCGCATATGTCGAAAAGCTGGCCCACGTGCATGTCCACAAGGTGAATTGGTTTTCCACGTATCATATTCACCACCGGGTGGCCGCGCACTTTCGCGTGGGCCGCGTATTCGTTGCGGGCGACGCGGGACATGTACACAGCCCGGTGGGTGGTCAGGGCATGAATACCGGTATTGGCGACGCTGTGAACCTGGCTTGGAAACTTGCCGCCGTGATTCAAGGCCGCGCGGATGCGTCGATTCTCGACACTTACGAGACCGAACGAATAGCATTCGCGCGCTCTCTGGTGGCGACGACGGACAGGTTATTTCAAATGATAATTGGGCGAAGCGCAGCCTCTTACATGTTTCGGAATTTTGTGTTTCCGGTAGTACTCCCGTTGGCTCTGAAATTTTCCAGCGGCCGCGCGGCGCAGTTCCGGCTCATTTCGCAGGTTCGCATCAGCTACCGCCAGAGCGCGCTCAGTGAAGGAATTGCCGGCGAGGTCCACGGAGGCGACCGGTTGCCTTGGGTGGGCGGCGCCGCCGGCGACAATTTTGAGGCCTTGAATTCGACCGATTGGCAAATGCACGTTTATGGAGAGGCCCAGGCCGCACTGCAAGAGACTGCCGCGCGCCACGAAATTCCGCTGCACGTTTTCACGTGGAATGCGACTGCGCGTAAAGCGGGCTTGTCAAAAGACGCGGCATATCTGGTGCGGCCGGATGGTCACGTCGCGCTGGCGGATTTGAAGCAGGACGCGGAAGCGCTGGAGCGTTTTCTGGCGCGGTTCAAGATCAAAGCGCGGGCTGCCAGCCATTCCAGTAAATGATGCCGGACAGCGCGCCGGCTTGCAAATTGCGATTGCCAAAAACACGGCGCTAACAACAGAATGAAATCAACGCGTATTCACGGCGCGAACGTCATCGGTTATACTGACTGCAATTTTGGGAGACAACCACAAACCCGCCGAATCCAACGGACTGGTGCGCGGAATCGGATTGCTGCAGGCCACCGCGCTCAACATGAGCAACATGGTCGGGATCGGGCCGTTCATCACGATTCCGCTAATCCTGGCGAGCATGGGCGGGCCGCAATGCATGCTCGGCTGGGTGCTGGGCGCAGCACTGGCGTTGTGCGACGGCCTGGTGTGGAGCGAGCTTGCCGCGGCCATGCCGGGAACCGGCGGCACGTATTTGTATTTGAAGGAAGCCTTTCAGCAGACGCGCTTCGGCGGAATTCTTCCGTTCCTGTTCATCTGGCAATTTATCTTCAGCGGTCCGCTGGAGATTGCGTCGGGCTTCATCGGCTTCTCGCAGTACGTCGGTTATTTCTGGCGCGGCATGGGGACCGGCGGCGCGCGCCTAGTCAGCTTGGCTGTGGGAATTCTGGTGATCGTTCTGCTTTACCGCCGCATCACCGCGGTCGGCCGATTGACGGTGGTGCTGTGGATTGGAATGCTGGTCACGGCGTTGTGGGTTATCGCAAGCGGCCTGGCAAATTTTAATGCGAGCGTGGTTTTCGATTTCCCGCGTGGCGCCTTCACTTTCTCCACTGGCTTCATCACCGGACTTGGCTCCGCGATGTTGATCGCGATGTACGATTATCTGGGCTACTACGACGTCTGCTATGTGGGCGGCGAAGTGCGCAATCCGGCGCGTGTGATCCCGAGGTCGATCGTTTATTCGGTGCTCGCCGTGGCCGCCATTTATTCGCTGACGAATCTCAGCCTGATTGCGGTGGTGCCGTGGCGCGAGGCGATTCATTCGCAATTCATCGCATCGCAGTTCATCGAGAAACTCTATGGAACGCGAGCGGCGGCGGTGGTCACGGTGCTGGTGCTCTGGACGGCGTTTGCGTCCGTCTTCGCGCTACTGCTGGGTTACAGCCGCATTCCCTACGCGGCGGCGGTCAACGGACACTTCTTCAAAATCTTCGCGCGGCTGCATCCAACCGGAAAGTTTCCGCACGTGTCGCTGCTGGTCATGGGCGGGCTGTCGATCGTGGCCAGCCTGTGGACGCTGGACGCCGTGATCTCCGCGCTGATCACCTCGCGAATCCTGATCCAGTTCATCGCGCAGATCGCGGCGCTCGATTACATTCGCAGGCGCCGCGCGGACATTCAGTGTCCATTCCGGATGTGGTTGTACCCGATTCCCAGCGTCATCGCACTTCTTGGATGGACCTATATTTTCGCGACGTCCGGATGGATTTACGCGGGCTTCGGCCTGCTGACTTTGGCGATTGGCGTTCTGGTTTATATACTGAGATTCACATGACCATTCGAACATTCGCTAGTATCGCGGCGCTGATGCTTGTTCAAGCGCTGGCGGCCCAGTCCGTTCAGATCGAGAAACTGGAAAAGAAAACCATCCTCCTGTTCACGCCTCACCCCGATGACGACACGTTCTGTTGCGCCGGCACCCTGGCGTTGCTGGCCAAGCGGCAGAACAATATACACATCGTGATTTACACCAATGACGACAAGGGTTCCAACGATCTGGACATGACCAGCGAGCGGCTGGCGCGCATCCGTAAAGCCGAAGAGGAAGCAGCTTGCCGGCTGCTTGGGATTCCTACGCAAAATATTCATTGGCTGCAATTTCACGACGGCATGCTGGAGTATGCCAGTCCCAAAGATCTGGTGGAAGAGGTGGCCAAAATCATCCGCACTTACCGTCCGGATGTGGTGATGTCCATCGATCCGGGATCGGACTACGTGCGCTGGCACAAGACCGATCATCGGATGGCCGCGAACAATACGCTGGACGCGATTCGCGCCGCGGAGTGGCATCTCTATTTCCCAAACCAGCGTTTGCACGATGGGCTGGAGCCCTGGAAAGTGCCTGTAGAAGCGTACTTCTACGTCACCGCCAAGGATGCGAATTATTGGGTCAACATCGACGATGTGGTGGAGTTGAAACTGGCGGCTGCGGCGGCGCACGTCAGCCAATTCGAACCGGCGATCGACAAATACCGTCCCGATTGGGATCCAAAAGATTTGGAGAAACTGAAAAATGGATTGCGCGGGCGCGCGGTGAAAAAAGACGGCCACATCGTCGAGGCGTTTCGCATCGCCGGCGGATTCAACCAGCAGTAGGAGATTTCTTCGATGAGCGAATTGGCGATCCTCGGCGGGACTCCTGTGCGCCGCCGTCCGTTTCCGGCATGGCCGCAATATCTTCCCGCCGACGCGCAACGATTGCAACAGGTGCTCGAAAGCCGCCACTGGGGCGGGTATCCGCTTCCCAGCCGATGGTGCGGCGAGTTCGCCGATCGTTTTGCGGCAATGCACGGAGCCAAATACGGATTGTGCGTGGCCAACGGAACCATCGCGCTGGTTGCCGCGCTGCAGGCGGCGGGGATCCGCTTCGGCGATGAAGTGATCGTTCCCGCGTACACGTGGGACGGGACTGCGACCGCAGTGTTGTTCGCGGGCGGCGTGCCGGTGTTCGCCGACGTAGATCCGGATACGTATTGCCTGGACGTCGAGTCCGCCCGGCAGGCAATTACCGGTCGCACGCGCGCGCTGCTGCCGGTGCACTTGGCGATGCGGTTCGCTGAAATGGATGGACTCCAAGCGCTCGCCTCAGAGCATGGGCTCAAGATCGTCGAGGATTGCGCGCACGTGCATGGAGGACAGTATCGCGGCCAAGGTGCCGGCTCGATCGGCGACCTGGGATGTTTCAGCTTCCAGGAAAGTAAGCTCATGACGGCGGGCGAAGGCGGCATCGTCATCACTTCGAATCTTCAGTTCTTCGAGCATTTGCAATCGCAGGTGAATTGCGGACGGGCCAGCACAACCGACCAATACCAGCAGCGGGTTCTGGGTTCGAATTACCGGATGACGGAGTTTCAGGCGGCGATGCTCATCGGCCAGCTTGAGATGCTGCCCGAATTGGCGGACCGGCGCGCCCGCATGGCCGCGCGGCTGAGCAGCGCTCTCGCAAAAATCCCTGGCGTACGGCCATTGCCGCCTCAGCCGGGCATCACGAGAGAAGCAATTTACTGCTACGTTTTCCAGTATCGCCCCGAGGGTCCGCAAGTGGCCCGCGATCTTTTTGTGGCCGCGCTTGAGGTGGAGGGCATTCCATGCGACGGCCGTTTCTACGAGCCTGTGTACCGCAGCGACTTGTTCCACGCCACTCCCGAAAACTGCCCGCAGCTTTCCGCCGGACGCGATCGTCCAGTGGATTATGCGGCTGTCAAATGTCCGGTGTCCGAGCGGGCGGCGTACGAGGAATCGGTTTGGCTTCCGCAATTTCTGCTGTTGGGCGAGGATGGCGACGTCGACGAAATCGCGGACGCGGTTGGGAAGGTCATGCGAAATCTGGAGGGGTTGGCGAAGGCGGATCCATCGCTGGCGGGTCCGAAAGCGATGAGCCGGGCGGAGCGGCCGCGCCATGAGCGGGCGCGCAACTACTAAACCACAAAAGGCGGGAACAAACGAATCCGGAAACTCGTCTTCCCAAACATGAGTTTTTTCGAAGACTTGCGTTTCGGTGCACGGATGTTGACTAAAGATCTGAAGTTCACTGCTGTGGTAGTGCTCGCACTCGCGCTGGGCATTGGCGCGAACACAACGGTCTTCACATTGGTAAACGCGGTGCTGTTCCGGGGACTTCCTTTTGAACGAGCCGATCGCATCATGTACATTGCTTCGACGCGTGTATCGCGCGGAGATAATCGCCTGGGTGTCTCTTATCCGGATTTCAAGGATTTCAAAGCGCAGAGCAAGACATTCCAGGATATCGGCGCCTTCAGTTTAGAAACGATAAATCTCAGCGATCAAGGTAATGTGCCGGAACGTTATTCCGGCGGACGAATCACTGCGAATACTTTCTCGCTGTTGGGACAGAAGCCGATGCTCGGGCGCGATTTCTTGTTGGACGAGGACAAGCCCGGCACGGCGACGGTCGTGATTTTGGGT
>DATDHK010000324.1:0-7066 GCA_036521635.1 Bryobacteraceae bacterium
CGGCCTGGAACATTGCGGCAGCTATACGTACTCGCGCCGCAATGCAACCACCGGCGAACCCACCGACGTGCTGGTGCTGCTGGCGCGCACCTCGACCGAGCCGTACACGTTCTACTACCGCGAAGTGGACCGCGTCAGCGCCTGCGCGGCCGCGGCAACGGCTCTCGACTGGGGTCCCTGGCTGAAGATCGACCTGACCATAAAAGCGAAATGGGTCACGCCCGTCTTTGCCTACGAGCGGCTGTTCGTTTTCTGGATCGAGCAGGAAGAGACGCGCAGTTCGCAGATATCGGGTTCGGCGTCGTCGGCGCAGGCCGTTACCAACGTCACGGTAAAGTATTCCTTCCCTAGCGGTGAGGATCGCTGGGTTCAGCCGCAGATCCTGGTTAGCAATGACGCAATCTGGGTCAATCCCAACAGCGGATACGCTCCCGCGCAAAACCCCGTGGTGGCGGGGCGCTTTCAACCACAATGGCTGGCCTGGAACCAGCCGTACGTGCTCAAGGTGGCGCGCGGATTGGTGGGCCAGGGCCTGCTGACCATCTCCAAGAATTTCAACGTGGCGGGTGGCTTTAATACCGATGTCGAGCGTCAGGTTCGCGAGGGCGACTCGATCTGGTGCGCCGGCGAGATCCGTGAAGTCGCCGCCGTTTTTCCCGACCAGCAACTGGTGATGAAGACGAACTGGTCTGTCACCGCCCAGAAGGCTCCCTACAAAATCATTCCGCGGGATACCGCGCGGACGCAGTTCGATCCATTCACCGGTCCCGGCACGGCGAGTATGTTCAAGCAGATTCCAGAGATAACCGGCGTGGGAACCGCGTTCCTCTCCGACATTTCCGCCGGCGACCGGATACAAGTTTCCGGGCGAATTTACGGCGTGGTGTCGGTTGACTCGAACACCAAGGTCATGGTGGACGAAAATATGCCCGCGACGGCGTCGGGGCTGAGCTACGTCGTGATACCGGCGACGGAAGGGGAGGAGCGCCTGCTGGTGTTTTTCGGCGCGCCGTTGTCCATTTCGAACGGTGTAGATCCGGGTACCCGGCCGCCATCGCCCGTCGGCGGTGCCGACGCATTCCAGCAAAGCGTGTTGCAGTTCAACAACCTCGTGTTCGACTCGCTGTCGATGACGTCGTCGGGCAGCAACCAGCAGATCCCCGGCTATGCGACGCTATCGATCGCTACCTGGCTGGATCCAGATCTGCTCAGCAAGACGGCCAATCTGCTGATCGCCGATTATACCTGGCTGCCCATTCCGGGGCAGGCGCCGGTTCCCCAGCCCTATCAAGCACTGGTGGACGCTTCGCTCGACTTGGTGAAAGTAGTGGCGGCCGCAAGCGTGATCGCCGACAACGCGTGGACCAATCGCACCGGCTTAACGCCACCCGCGCTGGAGCCGAATGCCGCCGCGAACGGGCTCGACCTGCTGTATCACATCAGCCCGGCTACATCTTCGCTATTGAACGTCGGCAATCAGGTGGGCTGGTACGTTTACAACAACGGAGACGAGGCGTTCTCATTTCAGACCGACGAAGCGAACGTCGGCAAGATCTCCGATCAGACCTTCGTGATTGCCTTCCCCCTGGCCGCGGAAAACGTGCGCGGCGAGCCGGACGTGCTGAGTTGCGGACCCTACACCGATTCCGCGACGCTCTTTCCAAATACAAAGTTCACCACCAACCGCCTCACCACGCGCGCGGTGGCGTTCCTGAGTCAACGGCTTTTCGCGGGCGGTGTTTCTTCGCTGCTGACGCTGGAGTCGCAGTACACCCGTGAGCTGCCGTTCCGGCGCTTTTACGCGCTTCCCGATTCGGGGCCGCCCAATGGATTGAACCCAACTCACCTGCCGCCCGATCTGATGGATTTCTACGGCTCCTACGGGTTGTATTTCTGGGAGGTATTTTTCTTCGGGCCATTCCTGGTGGCGGACCGTCTGACCGCCAATCAGCGCTTCGACGAGGCTCGCCTGTGGTACCAATACATTTTCAATCCCACGCAGCCGCCCGAGCCGGACGAGATAAAGCCCAGCGACCGCTATTGGCGATTCCGCCCCTTCCGCGACATGACGCTGGAAAGTATCTTTTCAATCCTCACTAATTGCGTGCAGATCGAGCGCTATAACAACGATCCCTTCAATCCCGACGCCATCGCGCGGCTGCGGCCCACCGCTTACGCCAAATCCGTGGTGCTGCGCTACATCGACAATCTGCTGAAGTGGGGCGATTCGCTGTTTTCGCAGGACACGCGGGAATCCATCAACATGGCTACGCAGCTCTATGTCACCGCTTCGGATTTATTGGGCCCGCGGCCGGCGTCGCTGGGCAAATGCGTGCCGCCGCCGCCCGCTTCGTTCGCCGAAATCAAGGCGCATTATCCCGACGGCATCCCGCAGTTCCTCATCGATCTTGAAAACACGCCGGTGATGCAGCAGGACGGCTGCTGCATGGTGGTGGACGACCCCGGACTCGACATCCATTCCTATTTCTGCATCCCCGAGAACGACGACCTTACACGCTATTGGGACCTGGTGGAAGACCGCCTCTTCAAGATCCGGCACTGCATGAACATCAAGGGAATCGAGCGCGACCTGGCTCTGTTCTCGCCGCCCATCGATCCGCGGCGGCTCATCCAGGCGTCGGCCGCCGGCCAATCGGGCGGTGTCCCGGTCACCGGATCGGCCCAGGCGCCCATTCCGTTCTACCGTTTCGGCGTGACCTTGCAGACGGCGCAGAGCTTCACGGCCATGGTCACGGGATTGGGATCCGCGCTGCTGTCGGCGCTCGAAAAGAACGACGCCGAGCAGCTCGCGCTTCTGCGCAATACGCAGGAGCTGGCGCTGCTGAACCTGACCACGCAGATCAAGCAGCAGCAGATCGAACAGACCGTGCAGATCGGACAATCGCTCGATATCACGCGCCAGTCGGCCGCGTACCGCAAGGCGTTCTACAACGGTTTGATCTCGGCCGGACTTCTGCCGTCGGAAGTGTTGAACATTGCCGCGCTCACTATCGCCAATTACCTGACGTTGGTGGCCAGCATCATGAAGACGATGTCGGGCCTGGGGCACCTGGTTCCCAACGTGGGCTCGCCGTTCGCCATGACCTACGGCGGCGTGCAAGTAGGCTCCAGTCTTGGCGCCGTCGGTTCCTATTTCGAGGCCATCGCCGGATTCCAGAATTTCATCGCCAATCTGAGCTTGACCATGGCGGGTTATGAGCGCCGGGAACAGGATTGGAAGCTGCAAGCGCAACTGGCGGACTATGACGAACAGCAGGCCGCGGCGCAGATTCTGGCCAACAACACGCAGCGCCTGATGGCGGAGCGCGAGCTCGAAGTTCACTACGAAACGATTCGCCAGACCCAGGAAGTGGACAACTTCTATAAGACGCGATTCACGAATCAGGAGCTTTATCAATGGATGATCGGCCGCATCTCAGCCGTTTACTTCCAATCGTATTCGCTGGCTTACGACATGTCGCGCTCGGCTCAGCGCGCCTATCAATACGAGCTCGCGACCGATCAGGAGTTCGTGAACTTCGGCTACTGGGACAGCCTGAAGAAGGGCTTGCTGGCCGGCGAGGGGTTGCAGCTCGCGCTCAGCCAGATGGAGAAATCCTACTTCGACCGCAATACGCGGGCGCTCGAAATCGAGAAGACCATCTCGCTGTTGCAGATCAATCCCGCGGCGCTGATCGATCTGAAAAACAAGGGCGAATGCATGTTCGAATTCAGCGAGCAGCTCTTCGACCTCGATTATCCCGGCCAGTATCTGCGTAAGATCAAGACCGTATCGATTTCCATTCCCGCCGTGGTGGGACCTTATCAGAACATCAAGGCCACCCTGACGCAGATGAATAACCAACTGGTGCTCACTCCCGATATCAACGCGGTGAAATTCCTGCTGGGAACGGGCGAACCGACGCCTCCGCCTTCGTTGCGCTCCAACATTTGGACCAACCAGCAGATCGCCATTTCCCGCGGCGTGAACGACAGCGGAATGTTCGAGCTCAATTTCAGCGATCCCCGCTATCTGCCGTTCGAAGGCACCGGCGCCGTCTCCGGCTGGAAGCTTTCCATGCCTTTGGCCACGAATCGCCTGAACTTCGCCGCGATCACCGATGTGGTGGTGACGCTGAAGTACACCGCGTTTTATGGCGGCCTCGATTTCCAGGGAAAGGTGCAGGCCAACGTCCAGAAATACACCGGCGGAATCATGCTGAGCCTGGCGCAGACCTATTCGCAGCAGTGGTACGCGTTCCTCCAGAACCACAGCGATCCCGCCACCCAGACTCTCGATTTCGAGCTGCCGCCCGGATTCGTTCCTTCGTTCCTCAAGAGTCCGAAACTGACGGGAGTCTTCACGCAGCTTGAGCTCAAGAGCGGCGTGAACGCCGACCAGACGCAGCCATATATCGATTTCTACGCCGCCAATGGGTTGGATCCGATCCCGCTACCGGTCCGCTCCGCCAACGGCGGCTTCACCGATCCGTTTTCTCCGATTCTTCTGAGCGACGTTGTGGGCCCGCGCAAGATCTCGTTCCGCCTCGGCCAGACTCCGTCGAGCCTGCTGTTGAACGGGTTCCTCAATCCCGCCGTGCTCAAGAACATCGGGCTGATCCTCTATATCGAAGGAGACGTCGATTGGCGCTAGTACCAAATTGCAGAAGTTCGATTACCGCTCCCTCGGCGAACACAAGGAATACGAGGAACACGAGGAACACAGGGGGTATGAGAACGCCGTGGAATATGAGCAACACACGGAAT
Organism: Bryobacteraceae bacterium; assembly: GCA_036521635.1. GTDB lineage: Bacteria > Acidobacteriota > Terriglobia > Bryobacterales > Bryobacteraceae > Palsa-89. Next base: position 4,768 of record DATDHK010000324.1, read on the forward strand.
ATAGGACGACCTTTTTCAACGCGTCGGTGTTCCTCGTATTCCTTGTGTTCGCCAACGGAGCGGTATGACGCCGCATTGGAAATGTATTTGAGAATGTGAAACGCATCTAAAAAAGGAGAACAAATGGCCGATTGGAAGACGGTATGTCTTGACACAGTAAAGAAGAACGGCTGGACGCTTTGCAGTTGGGATACCCACTGTAAACTTATTCAGCCCGACATCGATGGGTATTGCGGAGCAAACCAAATGGCGCCGGGGACGCCGGTTCCTCAGGTCGAAAACGGCAAGAAGTGCTATTGCTGTTGCTCCTGCTTTTCCTACGACACACCCATCTTGATCAACGAAGGCGTTTTCGCGCCGATTCAGAGTATTCAGCTAAAACAATATATTCCCAGCACGGGGCCCAGCCTGGGGACTTGGAGTCCCCGCGAAGTCACGTACAGCGACGGCATGGGGCCCGACCTGACGTTCACTTTCACTTACACTCTGTGCTACAGATACCAGGTCGGCGACGAGCCCTTACGCTTCATGATCGTCACCGCCGACCATCTTTACCTGATGGCCGACGGCAAGCTGAAAGCGGTACAGATGCTCGTTTCGGGCGACCAGCTTCGCCGTGCCGACGGAGCCACCTCCGAAGTGGTGTTTTCGGTGCGCGGGAATTACACCGGCGGCCTGCATCACATTTCCCTTGGCGATTTCGACGGCCACGATCTCAACGGCCATCTCATCAATGCCAACGGTCTGGTGAGCTCGGATTACATTGTGCAGCTCTGTTACTCCTCGGGCGCGCTGGACCAAAACCTCATCTCGGACTCGCCTCAAGAGATGACGGCGGACTTCCGCGGCATGAACGCCGCCGCAACGGCCTTCGTCAACGATCGTGCGCAATGGCCGCAGGGCTTTACTCCGCAACCGGTCGACTCACAATTCAATATCCCGCTGTATGCACATCGCTTCCTGACGGACAAGCAGGCCGAAGACGTCCGGATGAACGGGGAATACTCTTCGCCCGGCAATGTGATTTCCATCAGCCAGGCCGATTACCTGTACTCCGTGTACGACGCACTGGGGCCGGACTTGATTTACCTCAACGACTGGAACAACGAGGCGCCGAACGCGTATTCGTGGATGGCCGGCGGCCAGCGGCTCGTGGTGATGACGGGCGGCTTGTTACGGTTATACGGCTTATCGCTGGAAGGATTGGCGCTGATCCTGGCGCACATGGTGGCGATGGAGGAAGGCGCCAAGTGCGTCGGCGAAGGGGATTACCAATCCACCTACAACTATTTCCGCCGTTTCTGGCTGGATGAATTGTTCTTCTACATGACCGAGCGGGCACTGGCGCAGATCAGGCATCTGTTCAGCTTGGTGAGCGAGGAGAACTCCGGCGGCAATCCCGAATTGCCGTGCTACGATCCGTCTCTCGATTGCCGCATGACGGCCTTCGAGCGCGGTGTCGGAATGCTCGGTGTTCCGGAGTGCGCTCTGCCCAAAAACCCATTCGGTGTCACGTCGGCGACGGTACACAAGAAGCATCACGTCAACGTGACCTTCAGCCGGCCGGTGAATCCGCCTTCGGCCGAAACCGCGCAGAACTACTCGATCGTCCCGACGGAAGGCGAAGGCGTTGTCATGGTCCAAAATGCCGTACTGACGAGGCCCGCGGACACGGTTATAGTCTTGTCCGTCGAAGGGCTGGACCCGGCCACGAAATACGTGCTTACCGTGCAGAACGTCTTATCGGCCACGAACGCGCCTCTCGACCCGAACTTGACTCAAGTCGAATTTGAGACCGCCTGACCACTATGACGGAACTTCTCGAACAGTTGAAACAAGCCACCACCTGGCAGGAGATGCAGTCTTCACTCGGCCAGTATCTTGGGATGGACGGACCGGCGCCTCTGGCGGTGGTCCGTCGCACCCAGCAGGACGAGCAGTTCCGGCACTACCTGATCACGTGCCGGAACCAGCCGCAGATGCTTCGATTCCTGCTCGCCGACCCCCGGAACGACAACTTCAAGCTGGCCGTGGAGACCGAACACTCCACACCGGAGCTCGTCGCCAAACTCGGAAAAACCCTCTTCGCGTGGGGCAAGGCCGGCCTCACGAGAGTGTCCGAAGAGGTTTTCGAACGCCGTTTTTCGGCCTGCCGCGAATGCGACCGCTTAATGGATCCGCCGGACAAGACAGTTTATCGTCTGGTGACCATGAGCGGCGACCAGCGCATTTGCGGCGCCTGCGGTTGCATGGCCTCGAGGAAGGCCAGATTGCCGCATGAATCCTGTCCAGTTCCCCA
>DATDHK010000325.1:0-2445 GCA_036521635.1 Bryobacteraceae bacterium
GATGCGGCCGGGCGGTTTCTTCGGTTGCGCGTTGACCACCCGATTCGCGAAAGTCTCTTCCCAGAATTGGCCGAAGGCGTTGGCCGCTTTGCGCTGCCGCTTCTTAAGCCAACTGTCGAATCGATCGGCCGCCGGGTAGGACGACACGAGGTCCCGCGCAGCCTGACAATCGGTTATTTCACCCAACATTGTTTGTGCGCGCTTGATGTCCGGAAGCCAGGCGTTGAGCGGCGAACGGCCGACGGGACCGAGCAACTCCAGCGCGTACCGGAATTTCCTGGCTGCGGTCCGGCAGGCCTGTAAATCGCGCGGCGAAGCGTTCGCGCGCGCCGCCCTTTTTCCTTTCTCCAGGAATTTGGCGGCCAATCTGGGAGTAAGCTTTCGAGTTCCCTGCGCCGATTCGCCTTCCGATTTTGCCACCGCCGCTTGTAGCGAAGCCCGCCATTTTACGGACGATTGCCGTTCCGTCCAACGCTTCAACAAGCCGACCAAAAGCCGTTCGGAGTCCTTCCTGCGGGCTTGCAGTTTCGATCGAAGCGCGGAGGAGCCGCTGCGATGCGCCTTGGAAAGCAGCCGCAGCGTGGTGTCGAAGTTACGCAGCTCGTCGGCCGAGCGCATGACTTTTTTCACTCGCAGGCCAATCTTGTGCATCTTCCCGCCGGGAAAAAAGTCTCGAAAGAGCTGCAGCGTTTGAGAGAACCTGCGAAGGGAGACGCGCAGATCGCGAACCGATTCCGGATTGCGCGATTTCGTGACGCGATTGATTTCGAATGCGAGCTGGCCTAGCAGTTTCTGGGCGTGCTCGGCTGCAAACTTGCGCGTTTCACTGGAGGCAAGCATGTTCGCGGTGTCGGCGTCCGGAATCTATTTTCGCACTGTGACGGTTTGATCGCCGTCGATATAGGCAATGTATTCGGTGCCTTGCGAGGCCGCCAGTCCCTTGGTCTTGGGATTCTTTCCGGTGTCGAACGGCCGCGTAGTGGGGCCGTTGGACTGCTTGCCGGACTTGGAACGCACGTTAACTTTCTGGCCGTCCGCGGCGTCGGCCTGGAGCAAGCGGAAGGTCATTTTGTTCCCCATGCCGAGAAATTTCTTACCGGCTTCGCTGGTGATGGAGCCCGTGACCGTCGCGCCGGGCGGGATTACCAGGGTGTCGCCAACCTTGAATCCATCCACGACGGTGAAGCGTAGAGCTTGTCCTTCCTGTCCGTCCGCGGCGACATCTTGGGACAGGACAATGCGGAAAGGCAGGGCGTCGTTGACGGTAACGGGGACAGTCTGAATCGCCGGACGCCGGGGCGCGGCCGCAGTTTCAGGCGACGTTTTGCCGGGCGTGGAGGTTGGCTTGGGCGGTGGCGGGATGGCCGCCGGAGGCTGCGTGGCGGCGACTGTTGGCTGAGAAGAACCTGGCCCGGGCGCCGGCGGAGTAGTGACGCCTTTCGGATTCCTCATCGCCTGGATCACCGCGGCCGGCACGCCTGCTTTTCGCAGCCGCGCGATCTCTTCGGGAGTGAGAGTGAAGTTCGTTTTCGACGAATGAATCTGCTGGGTGATCTGGGAAACCGGCACGCCGGCCTGGACCATTTGCAGGACGGCATCGTTGGTCAGGACATTTTCTACAGGAGCGGCGGGCGTTGGCTCAGCTACCGGCTGAGGTGTGGCGGCGACGGGCGTGGGCGCGGCGGTTTGAGGCGGCGCAACTTGCGCGGCGGTCGCCGGCGGCGGCTGATGTTGCTGCTTCCACCACCACCATGCACCGGCGGCCCCGCCGCCGAGCAAGAGAAAAACGATTAAGAGAAGTACGAGCAGGCCGGTTGACGATTTGCTCTTCGCCGGCGGCTGAGCGATGGCGCCGACAGGCAGCGGAGTTGTAGGTTTACTTGGAACCGGCGGCGGCGCTACCGGCGGAACCGCTGCGGCCGGCGGCGTCGTGGGTTTGCTCGGAAGCGGCGGCGGCATTACCGGCGGAACAGCCGCGGCCGGCGGTGGAGGAAGCGGAGGAGGAAGACCGGGGCCAGTGCCGGAGACTGTCGTCGCTGTAACGGGCGGCGGCGCAGGCTTGGCGCCGGGATCCAGTTGCCGCTTGAGACTATCCAACGCATTTTGTACTTCCTTCATGGATTGCCAACGCGCGTTCGGATCTTTGCGAAGGCACATGGCGATGATCTGCTCAAACAACATGGGGACGTCGGGAGCGAGATCTGGAATCGGTTTTACTTCATCGCGCAGAACGGCCGAGAGCGTGGAAATTCCGGATCCGCCGTCGAAGGCGCGCCGGCCCGTCACCATTTCGTACAGAACCGAGCCGAAGGAAAAAATGTCGGAGCGGGCGTCTACTCGTTTGCCCTCCGCCTGCTCGGGAGACATGTAGCTGGCGGTGCCGATGACCGCACCCTCACGGGTGAGGGGTTCAGCGGCGGTGGACTGCATGTCGAACTGGCTGGC
>DATDHK010000326.1:0-2562 GCA_036521635.1 Bryobacteraceae bacterium
CTGTTCCGGACCAACCAAACGCGTGCAGGCTGTAACAGGCCGCTGTCACAGGACCGGAGCGCATCGGGCCGCGCGCACACGGTTTTTCAACACGCTGTGGCAAAACAGTCCATGGCCATCGCCGTGCAATGCCCAGCAGCACAGGCGATGCGCGACCGGAACAACCCGGACGGGAGAGGAGAGAACTCCCCGATGGGGGAACACCTGGAAGGCCGATATGCAAATTATTTCGAGATCGGATTCAGGGCGCAGGAGTTCCTTCTCGATTTCGGGCAGTTCGATGAAGACTCCGGCTCGGCGATCCGGCACACGCGAATTATCACGAATCCGGTTTCGGCAAAGACGTTCTTGAAAATGTTGACGGAAGTGATGAAGGAGTACGAAACATCGGTCGGGTGGATCGGGAGCGAGCCGGGTGGCGACGCATAACGCTATCGCGGCCATCGGTCAAGCGATCTTAGGTCTGCTGGCGAGCGCATGTCCGCGCCCGGAGTTCGGGGGCGCGCAGTTTGAGTTGTATCAAGGGCAGAATTTTCAGTCACCCATGGACGAGGGAATTTGTTTGTACCTGCACCGGGTCACGCCGGCCAACAACATACGCAACCTTCCTCCCCGCTTGGCGCCGAACGGCAAGCGGTACCGGCCCTCCTTGCCGCTGGATCTCCACTATTTGCTGATCGCCTGGGCCCGCGACGCGGTGAAGCAGCAGCGCCTCCTCGGATGGGCGATGCGGGAACTGGAGAATACGCCGCTGCTGCACGCCAGCCTGTTGAACCAGCACGGTCCCGAGCCGGACACTTTCGACGCCAGCGAGAGCGTCGACCTGATCATGGACACGCTGCCGATTCTGGACCTGGGATCGATCTGGGAAGTGGCCAGGCACCACATGCAGCCTTCCGTGCCCTACATCGCCCGCATGGTGCGCATCGATTCCGGCATCGAGATTACGGAAGCCGGTCCGGTGCAGACCCGCGTCTTCGTGGCTGGGAAAGTGATCGAGCCATGATCGACGTGCAAGTGCTGGAACAGGTCGCGCGGGTGCAGCCGTTGGGTCTGCGCTTTTGGGACCGCGTCACGGAATCGATTGTCGGCGACGGCTTGCTGGTGACGGCGTATCCCGCCGCATACCCCGCCCGGCGGACCGAAGCTTTTACGAATCGCAGCGGCGTGTATTCATTCCGCGATCTTCCGGGATTGCGCGAGATCGAAAGCGGCGCGGGCGACGCGGCATTTTGGGCCGCTCATCCGCCGCAATTCGATTTCGTGGTTGAGGTGATCGACGCCGCGGGCCGGTATCTGCCATTTCAATTGCCGGTGAAGCTGCCGGTGCGGGACGTCTATGCATTCCCGGATTTCGCGGCGTCGCCGCCCGCCGGTTTGCAGTCCTTCATACCGCTGTACTCGGCGCCGGCGCGGCCAATCGCTTCGCCGATGGCCATCCTGCGCGCGGAACTGTACGATCCGATCCGGAAAACGCCGGCCGCGTGGGCCGTGGTGGAAGCGCAAACGGGCGACGCGGAACCGGTGCGGGGAATCGCCGACAACCGGGGGCGCGTGCTGCTGCCCTTCCCCTTTCCGGAACCGCAAAGCTTCGGACTGGGATCGCCGTTACGGCCCGGCGGCATCAAGCTGGCGGAGCAAGAGTGGCCGGTGCAACTGAAGTTTGCGTACACGCAGCGGACGCCGGCGCCGGCCATTCCAGATCTAGCGGAAATCCTGAACCAGTTACCTGCGCCCGCCTGGGAAGACTCATCGCTCTCGACCCCGCTCACGGGAACCACGCTCCACTTCGGACAGGACGTGGTTCTCCGGTCGCGCGGCGCTGCACCTGTCTCAACTGTAATGTCCGTGTTGTTGATTACCGCGGCGGGACCATCGCCGAAATGATGCAAGGAGGGAAGGAATGCCGGAATATTTAGCGCCTGGCGTATACGTTGAAGAGGTCTCCTACCGGGCGAAGTCGATCGAAGGAGTGAGCACGACCACGACGGGGTTTGTGGGACCCACACGGTACGGTCCGGTGGATCTTCCGCTGGACATTATCACCGGCCTGGGCGAATTCGAGCGCGTCTACGGCGACCGTCAACAGATGCAATTCAGCGGATCGCCGTCTCACAACTACATGTGGCACGCCGCGCGCGCGTTCTTCGAGGAGGGCGGGAAGCGGCTCTACGTGGCGCGCATCTTCAAGCCGTTGGCCAGCGCGAGCGCAGGCGTGAACCAGAACGGCAGAGGTTCCGCCGAGCTCGCCGGACCGCTCAGCGGCACTGGGGCGGCCGCCTTCAAAGGTCTGAACATTCAAGCGCGATTCCCGGGTGACGCGGGCAATATGCGCGTTCGATTCACCTTGAAAATGGGCCCGAACGTCCTGGGACAGGATCCGCCGTTGACCACCGGAGGGGCACCGCGGCCCCAGGTCCGAGGTGTTCTGGAGAACGATGTGGTATTCATCGCCCAGCTCTCCAGTCCGGTGAGTCCGCTGGGCGGAATCTTCGCCGTGGCGCACCGGTTTTTCGATACGGCCTCCAACCAGGACTCATGGAAATTCGTGGCGCCCGGACC
>DATDHK010000327.1:0-12780 GCA_036521635.1 Bryobacteraceae bacterium
GGTTCAATGCCTTCGGACTGTGGCAAGGACCTTGGGGAATCGAGTTCTCGCCGCTCATTAGTTTCCATACGCCGCAGCCCAAGTCATTTGGAGGCACCCCGCAAGATCGCATCCTGAGCAACGGTTACATCATCCGACGCAACACGCTGTGGAAGGACAACACCTTCTTCGCGCTGGCTTTCCGCGCGTACAAGAACTTCAAGCTCAACGACCGGGTTACCCTGCAAGCCATCGTTGACGCATTCAATCTGACCAACCGCGCCAATCCCAAGCGTCCAGAGACAACCAGCTTGCTGTTCAACTTCGATGGCTCAGTGCAGAGTGGTCTCGGCGATCCCCGCCAAGCGCAACTCGGCGTGCGTCTGCTATTTTAGCAGCATTGTGAGTTAACGTCCTTCTCGATTCGGACCGCATCGCTTCCAAGGGCAACTGTAAAATCAATTGAACGACTCTGCAAGATTGAGGAAAATGATTCATTACCGTCACATTGCCTATAGACGGCCCGTGTCACACAACTTTCACAGCAGACGTACACACTAGAGCTATGATCGTATCCTGCACAGATTGGGTCGCCCATGTGGCTCGATCCTTTTTCGTATGGGCGACCTGCTTGCCTTCATGAGCTTTCTCTAGATACTCCCGAAGATGCTTTGAGTCCGAGGTTGCATCTTCTACGTCGTCTGACCCTGCGTGCCGGGGGCAGTCGGGCACGCGGAATGCAAACCGCATCTCCATTCGATATCTGCCGGGAGGCAACAAGAACTTACGCCATCATGAGCGTCCCGCATCCCGATCCGAATTGATCTTGGCCAGGAGAAGGTGTCGATTGTGATAACAATGCCGGGAATCCGGAGCCCCGCACACTCCGCAGCGTGGCTTGGTTGCGCGCTCCTTGCTAGCGGGTAGGATGACGCTGGAGTTCGGCGAAGGACAAAATGTCGCTTGAATGGGCAATGACTTACAAGGCCGTTCACTGGATGATAGCCATCTATAGTGCGCTGAGATGCCGGGGTGGATGCTGGAAGATTAGCTGGTTGATCAGCCAAAAGGACACGCTGAGGCAGTCAAACAACAACATTCTGTGGATTCCTCAAAATAAATCCTACGTGATTCGCTTGCGGAATTTCAGATTGCAAATTGGCCGAAAACTAAGTCACTACAATTTCCACTACAGCGGTTTTCGTCCGTCGCCGTAAGTGACTGATTCCATTGGTCGGGGCGGGGCGATTTGAACGCCCGACCCCCTGCGCCCAAGGCAGGTGCGCTACCAGGCTGCGCTACGCCCCGACATGTGTACTTGTTTGATTTTAAATGAGTTCTCAACAATTTGCAATTCACCCTATCCGAGATCCTTAAATACTTCCCGTCGCGCACCCCTATTTGCGCGAGACCTTCATTCGTCGACATATTCGCCTTGGTAGTCGACATCAGAGGCTATCATGACGGAAAAACGTATTCCGCCACCAGATTCCTCACTACTTAATTTAAATGGAGAGGTACAGAAACGGTCACACGGCCGGGCTTTCGATGAAGAATAATAGAGTCGGCTATTCGGTAAGCGCGTTGGCCATGATCTTCTCTTCCACAATCCGGCCATCAAACAGCGTAATGCTGCGCTCGGCGCACCGCGCATACCGCGGGTCGTGCGTCACCATGCAAATCGTCGCGCCCTCTTTATGCAGTTCACTCAGCAGCGACATCACAGCTTCGCCGTTCGCGGAGTCCAAATTTCCAGTCGGCTCATCGGCAAGCAATATAGACGGATGCCCGCCCAACGCCCTCGCCACCGCAACGCGCTGCTGCTGACCACCCGATAACTGCGACGGATAATGCTTCATGCGATGCGACATTCCAACCCGCTCGAGCGCATCCCGCACCAGGTTCTTGCGCTCGGCCGACGGCATGTTCCGATATGTCAGCGGCAGCTCTACGTTCTCGTACACAGTAAGATCGCCGATAAGATTGAACGCCTGAAAAATGAACCCGATTTCGCGATTGCGCACGCGGGCGCGCTCGGAAAGTTTCATTTGGTCCACGCGATTGCCGTTCAGCGTGTAGGTGCCGTCCGACGGTGTGTCCAGCAATCCAAGAATCGCCAGCAGCGTCGACTTGCCGCATCCAGACGGCCCCGAAATCGAAAGATATTCACCCTTTCGAATATTCAATTCGATCCCCGCCAGCGCGTGCGTTTCCACTTCGTCGGTCGTAAAGACCTTGAACACATTCTGAAGCGTAATCAGCGTCTTCTCGTCAGAATTCACATCGACTCCTTAGAGCGCCGCGCGCGCTCATCACTTGGACGTACGCTTCCGTATGGAGTTAGGTTCAGAAAATTTTGAATGAACTAAAAGGTTGGCCCCTCAGCTCACGGGCAGCATCAGCCGGGCCTCGCAACCCGGTCCATCCCCCGCATTCTGAAGGGTCAACTGCCCGCCATGCGCCTCCGCAATCTGGCGGCTGAGGACCAGCCCGATGCCGGAACCGCTTGGCTTGGTGGTAAAAAATGGAACGAACAGATTCGCCGTATTCGGCAATCCCGGCCCTTCATCCCGCACCCACACCGTAAGCTGCCCATCCTGCCGGTTCCATCCCACCCGAACTCCGCCGCCGGTTTCGAGCGACGCATCCGCCGCGTTGCGGATCACGTTGATGAGCAACTGCTCCAGTTGGTCCGCATCCACCTGCACCGTCAGCTCCGGACCGGGCGCGAGCACCGGTGGAATTCGCGTCTCCAACCCAACCACTCTCCGCAGCAATTCGCCGACGGCCACCGGAGCCAGCGTCGGCGGCGGCAATTTCGCCAGCCGCGCGTATGCTCCCATGAAGCGGCTGAGCGCTTCGCTGCGCGACGCGATCACGGCCAGCCCCCGGCGCATATCTTCTTCCCAATCGTCCGCGCGCGGCTGCCGCGCCAGCAGATTTTCGAGACTGCCGGCGATCGATTTAATCGGCGCCAGCGAATTATTCAATTCGTGCCCCAGCACGCGCACCAGCCGTTGCCAGGCCTTGAGTTCTTCTTCGCGCAAAGGACGCGTGAGATCCGTGACCACCAGCATCTGGTGCGGCAGTCCACCCTCGCGGAACGTGCTGCGGCTGATTCCCCAGCGCGCCGTCCCTCCCGGAAAGTGATGTTGAACGGTCTGCTGCGTTTCGCCTTCCAGATAATTTTCGAGGCCCAGCGAATCCGCCGACGCGCCCAGCAGCCGCTCCACCGGTTCGTTCAACAGACGCTCCGCGGCGCGATTCACCAGCCGCAAGCGGTGCTCGCCGTCGAAAGCGAACACGGCCACGTTGATCTCCTCCATCACCTTGCGCAGCAGCGTGGTGGCCTCCAGCGCTCCCAGCCTTTGCGCGCGAAGTGTGGCGCTCATGGCGTTGACCTGCTGCATCACTTCGCCCATGGCGTCGTCGCTCTTCACGCCGCGCGCGCGGATGGAATAATCTCCTTCGCGCATCGCTTCGAGTAGATTGGCGAGCGTCCGCAAGGGCGACGCAACCCGCTCGCGCAATCCGAAACAAAATCCCAGCCACACGCCGATAATCAGGACGGAGAGAGTCCACTGGACCTTGGGCGTGTAATCGCCCAGCCACCAGATGATGATCATGGACGTGATGACCGCCGGCGAGCCGGCAACCAGCGCCATCACCAGGATGCGCTGCTCATGAACAAAAAATGGCTGATGCTGTTTCATGGACTCCGCATCATAGCCCGTAGCGCTGCAACCGCCGGTAAAGCGCGCTGCGGCTAAGCCCGAGAGCGTTTGCAGCGTGGCTGACATTTCCGCTATAACGCGCCAGCGCCTTCTTGATCAAAAACGCTTCCACTTCCTCGATGCTCATATCTTCCAGCCGCGGACTGCCCTCGCGCGCGGAACGCAGCGCCAGATCGGCCGGCTTGATCTGGCTCTCCTGCGCCATCAGCACCGCGCGCTCGATAACATGATTCAACTCGCGCACGTTGCCCTGCCACGGATTATCAAGCAGCAACTGCATGGACGCATGATCGAACCCGCTGATGCGTTTGCGATACCGTTGTGCGTGAGTGGAAAGAAAATGCGCGGCCAGCAGCGGAACGTCCTCTCGCCGTTCGCGCAACGGCGGCAAATGAATCTCAATAGTATTCAGCCGGAACAACAGGTCCTGCCGGAAGCGCCCCCCTTGGACCTCCTCCTCCAGGTGCGCGTTGGTGGCGGAAATCACGCGCACATCCACGCGCTTGGTCTTCGACGATCCCACTCGCTCCATTTCGCCGACTTCCAAAACGCGCAGCATCTTGGCCTGTAGGTTCATCGGAACGTTTGCGATTTCGTCGAGAAATAATGTGCCCCCGTCGGCCAATTCGAAGCGTCCCACGCGATCGGCTTTCGCATCCGTAAACGCGCCTTTCACATGTCCGAACAATTCGCTCTCGAACACGCCCTCCGCCAACCCGCCGGCGTTCACGGTGACCATGGGCTTGGTGGCGCGGGGCGAAATCGCAAACAGCGTCTTGGCTACTACTTCCTTTCCCGTCCCCGGCTCACCGGTGATCAGCACGTTGGCATCCGACGGCCCGACACGGGAAATCATCTGCAGCACCGGCTGCATAGACGGCGACTCCGCGATCAACGACGGCACACCCTCCGCGCGCAACAAACGGTTCTCCGCTTCCAGCCGCATGCCTCGCCGGATAGCGTTGCTGAGATCGATCTGCGTCTTCACGATACTCAGCAGCCGTTCGTTTTCCCACGGCTTCTGAATGAAATCGCGCGCCCCCCGCCGCATCGCTTCCACGGCCAGGCCAACGGTGCCCCAGGCAGTCATCACGATCACGGGAAGAATGGAATCGATGGTTTGAATGCGCGAGAGCAGATCGAGCCCTTCCTGACCGGACGTTGTATCGCGCGTGTAATTCAAATCGATAAGCACCACGTCGAAGTCGCGCGCTTCCAGCGCGGCGATGGCCGCCGCGGGCGAAGCGACTGACTCGATCTGATAGCCTTCGCCTTTCAGCAGCAGGCGCAAGGCTTCGAGAACGTCAGCCTGGTCGTCCGCGACAAGAATCCGCGGCGCCGAATCTGCAAATGATTTCATAGGAAGAGAATTCCAGAATAGCCTGTGGGGCAGGTTGGCAACCTGCCGCCGATTGAAAATCGGCCTGTAAATAATTCCGTATCCAACACAGACCGATTTTACAATCGGCGGCAGATTACCAACCTGCCCCACAAAAAGCTAGAAGCGCTTTCTTAGCGTGATGCTTCCATTCACAGTCGCCAGCCGAAGCTGCGGACCGCCACGCCCAATCGCCCCGTCCACATGCCTTCCCATCAATCGCCCATGCATTCCGATCGGAAAATCCGTCGCGATTCTTCCGTGAATCGTGTTGGCGTGAACTTCCGCGCCAGTGCCCCGCGGCATTTCAAGCGTGATGCCACCGTTCACGGTCGAGAATTTCAGAGGCTCCGTGATTCGTCCCACCGACGCGATGATCGAGCCGTTCACCGTCTCGCCCTGCGCCGTACCCGCCGTGCTCAAACGCAAATTGCCGTTGACGCTGTGCGCTTCCGTGTAGGCGTCCAGCGAGTTCGCCTCCACCAGTCCGTTGACCGTCCTGGCCAGAAAGCGGACTCCTTTCGGAACGCGCACCGTGAAGTCGACGCTGACATCGTTGTTGGGCGACGGGTACACCGCGCAGATCGTAACGCCGCCGTCATGCTCCACCACCCGGACCTTGATGTCGCCGGCATCCAACTGTTGTCCGTTCTTGTAGGCGACGACATCCACCTCCTGGCCCACCGCGGGTTCGGCGTGAATACTTCCATTGACGCCGCGAACTTCGATGAGCTGTCCGGGCGGAACTCTGCCGCTCCAATGAAAAGTATTATCGGTGCCCACGGCGCCAAACAAAGCCGTGGAAGCAGCCAACAAAACGAGCGATCGTAGGAAGTGCATGTAGTTCCTTTCTTCGTTATCTCTTCGCGATGGCGAGTTTCAATCCGAAAGCGATTAGCAATCCACCGGTTACGGTCTCCAGCTTGCGCCGGACAGACGACCGTGAAAATATTCCACGCATCTTGTCCAGCAAGGATGCAAAAGTGATGAGCCACGCCAGACCCATGACCACGTGGATCAGCGCCAACAACAGGGACTTCTTGAGCACAGGTTCACCGGCAGCAATGAACTGCGGCAGGAATGTCAGGTAGAATAGCGTCACCTTAGGGTTCAACAGATTCGTGAACAAGCCCTCGCTGAAACTTAGCAGCCGGCGTTCACCGGTTCGTTCCGGGAACTCCGCGTTCACGTGCGCCGTCTGACTGCCCCGAATGCCGGACCACAAACTAACCGCGCCGATGTAAATCAAATAAAATGCGCCAACCAGCTTCACCACTTCGAACAACGTAGCCGATCGGCTGAGCACCGCGGACAATCCCAGCGCCGACAGCGTCGCATGAATCATGCAACCGATCACAATTCCGAACGATGTGAAAAATGCAGACGTGCGCCCGCGCGTAATGACGTTCTTGGTAACCAGCGCCGTATCCGCGCCAGGAGTTACAGTAAGCACCGCCGCGATAGTGATAAATACCAACATCTGCGAATTCATCGAATCACCATCCACCAATCACCATCCACCTCATTCGTACCTCAGCGCCGTCATCGGATCCACCTTCGTCGCTTTTCGCGCGGGCAAATAGCTGGCTACAAACGCCACCACCGCAAGAAATAACGACAACACTAAAAACGTCAGCGGATCGGTCGCGCTCACGCCGAACAAAAGCGTCGACAGCGCCCGCGTGGCGATGAGCGATCCCACGAAACCGGCCGCAATGCCCACCGCAACCGGCGCCGCGCCCTGCCGCACAATCAGCCGGACCGCATCGCCCGGCCGCGCGCCGAGCGCCATTCGAATACCGATTTCTCGCGCGCGCTGGCTGACCGTGTAGGAGATCACTCCATAGATTCCGATCGACGCCAGCAACAGCGCCAGCCCCGCGAAAACAGAAAGTAGTGTGGTTGAAAAACGGGTCCGCGCCAGTGAATCGCTCAACCGCTCTTCCATCGTCGCCGGGCGATAGATCGGCAAGTTGCGATCCAGAGCCTGCACTTCGCGGCGCACGGCCGAAAGCAGGCTGAGCGGATCGCCGCCCGCGGTCCGCATCACAAACGTTATCGCGCGGAACGGAGCTTGCAAGCCCGCATAGTAAATAGTCGACGCCGGCCGCGCCGACAGGTCATTGTCTTTTATCCCGCCCACCACGCCGACGATGGTGTAGGCGCCGCCATCCGGCCCGCTCAACTGCTTGCCCAGCGGATCTTCGTTGGGAAAAATCTGGCGCACGAACGGTTCGTCAACCACCGCGGCCTTGGGCGCGTCCAGTCCGTCTTGCGCCGCAAACACGCGGCCCTTGAGCACCGGTATTCGCATGGCCTGAAAATATCCCGCGCTCGCTCGCCGGTAGGCCACATCCGGAACTGCCTGCGATGCCGGCCACGGGCGCCCGATAATGTTAAACGATCCGCCGCGGTTCGAGCCGCTGAAAGGCAGCGGATCCACCGCTCCAACTGACGTGACGCCCGGCAGAGCCGCCAGCCGCGTAAGCAACTGGTCGTAGAAACCCGCCAGCTCCGACGGCTTCTGGTAAGCGACGATCGGCAGGCTGACTTGAAATGTCGCAAGCTGCCGCGCATCGAACCCTGGATTGGCTTCCTGCAAGCGCGTGAAGCTGCGGATCAGCAGGCCCGCGGAAATCAGCAGAGTAAGCGAGAGAGCGACTTCGGAAGCCACCAGCACGGAGCGCAACCGCTGCTTGTTCGACCCCGCGGACGACCCGCGCGATGTTTCGTTCAACGCCTCGTTCAGGTCCGTATGCGAAAGCGTGATCGCCGGCGCCAGCCCGAACAGAAGCGTCGCGCCCAACGAAACCAGCAGCGTGAATCCGCCGACCATCAGGTTCGCCGTCACGTGCTGGCCCTGCAGCAAGCCTCGCGGTCCGAAGCGCTCGAACAAATCGAGGACCCAGACCGAAGTCAGCAGTCCCAGCGCTCCCGCGATCGCCGCAATCACTCCGCTCTCCGCCAGAAGCTGACGAATTATCGTCAGGCGCCGTGCACCCAGCGCCGTCCGGATAGTAATTTCTTTCTGCCTTACGGACGCCCGCGCAAGCAGCAGGTTGGCGACGTTTGCGCAGGCAATCAAGAGCACCAGCGCCACTGCTCCCAACAGCACCAGCAGCGGCGTTCGAATCGGACCTGAAACTCTTTCGGTCAGCGGTTTGGCTTCGATCGACCAATCGCTCGGGTACCAATTCGGAAGCTGCTTGCTCATCTGCGCGGCCACTCGTTTGAGGTCGCCGGCGGCTTGCGCAAGGCTGACGCCGGGCTTCAAGCGCGCCAACACATCCAGATTTTGCCTGCCGCGCATGTTCGTCGCCAGCAGGTTGGGTGTGTACGCCAGCGGCAGCCAAACTCTGGAACCGCTGATAAATGCAAGCATCGGACGCGCCACGCCGACCACGGTATATTTTTCGCCGTCGAGTTCGATTTGTTTCCCTACAATCTGCCGGTCCGCGCCGAAGTGGCTTTGCCACAGCGGCTCACTCAGGATCGCCACTTTGTGCCGGCCCCATTGTTCTTCTTCGGCGGTGAAAGCGCGTCCCAGAATCGGCGAGACGCCCAGCAGTTGAAACAGATTGGCGGAGACGCGCATGCCCGGAATTCGCTCCGGCTGGCGATCGCCCGTAAGATTGAACTGCCCGCGCTCGATGGCCGACACATCGGAGAATGCCTTGCTTTGCGCGCGATAGTCGAAGAAATCCAGCGCCGAGCTGATGGATTGAAACAGCTCGAACTTCGGCATCGTCTTGGTGATGTTTACCAATTGTTCCGGATGCGGAAACGGGAGCGGATGCAGCAACACCGCGTCGACCGCCGAAAAGATGGCGGTATTGGCGGCGATGCCCAGAGCCAGCGTCAGCACCGCGACAACGGTGAAGGCCGGACTCTTGATCAGCGTCCGAATCGCATATCTAAAATCGCGAATCATATTTCTCTCTCAAACCACATTGCTTCTGTGGGGCAGGATGGTATCCTGCGGCCGATTGTTAATCGGCCATAAAATTCGAATTCCGAAACTTACAGGCCGATTGACAATCGGCGGCAGGTTACTCATATCTCAGCGCCTGCATCGGATCCACCCGCATCGCCCGCCTCGCCGGAAAATAGCTGGCAGCCAACGCCACCGCGCACAATATCACCGGCACGACCGTGAACGTCACCCAATCCGTCGGACTCACATTGAACAGCAGCGTCCGCAAATACCGCGTCAAAGCGAACGCCCCCGCCAACCCCGCCGCCGTTCCAATCAAAGCCAGAAAAAGCCCCTGCCCCACCACCAACCGCAGCACTTGATCCCGTTGCGCGCCCAACGCCACCCGAATTCCAATTTCATGCGTGCGTTGCGCCACCGAATACGACATGACGCCAAAAATTCCGATGGCCGCCAGCAACAACGCCAGCCCCGCAAAACTCGCGAGCAGCACGGACTGGAATCGCGGCCGCGCCACCGACTTCGTCAGAAACACATCCAGCGGTTGAATCGCCGAAACAGCCTGGTCCTTATCGTAGGAATGGATCACCTGTTCGATGACCGGCGCCAGCTTCATGGGATTCTCGCCGGTGCGGATCACCAACGTGGCGATGCTCTGCGGCTCCTGCGCGTTCGGAAAATAAACCGTCGGCCGCGCTTCCTGATCCAATCCGTCGTGCTTCACATCTCCCACCACGCCGACGATTTCATAGGGCGTTTCCCTGCCCCATTGCACGAACAATCGTTGCCCGATCGGATTCATGCCCGAAAATTGCTGGCGTGCCAGCGCCTGGCTGATGATGGTGACTTGCGGCGAACCTTCGCGGTCGCGTTCCGTAAACAACCGCCCCTGCATCACCGGAATGCTCATGGTCGAAAAATATCCGGGAGTAACGATGGAAACGCCGGTAACCGGTTCCTCGCTCGGCCGGGGAGTCGGCCGCCCCGCGACATGGTAGCCCGTAGCGGACAGCAGCCCGCTCAGCGGCGGAAATTGGATAGAGCCGACAGACGCAGCGCCCGGCACTTTCTGAATGCGCTGTACGATCTCGTCGAGGCCAGCCGCAATCTGCCGGTCGTTCGCATACCGGCTCGAACTGAGACCAACGTGCATCGACAAAATACGATCCGGCTGAAAACCGGGCGTCACGTTGTGCAGCCGGACAAAACTCTGCATCAACAATCCGGCTCCAATCAGAAGCATAAGCGCAACCGCCATTTCGCCGGCCACTAAAGCAGCGCGCATTTGATTGCGGCGCAAACTGGCCGACACCGCCCGGCCGCCCTCTTTCAACGTGTCGCTCAAATCCGGACGCGACGCGCGCAGCGCCGGCAACAATCCGAAGAGCAGCCCGGTGGCCAGCGAAAGAATCACCGTAAATGCGAGCACATTGTTATCGATGGTGACGCTGTTCACCTTCGCCACCGACATGCTCTCGGGCAGCATCGCCAGCAGAACATCCTTGGCCCAAACAGCGAAGAGCAATCCAAGGATGCCGCCCGTGCCGCCGAGAATCCCACTCTCCACCAGCAACTGCCGGACGATTCTCCCGCGCGTGGCGCCGAGCGACGTCCGTATCGCCATCTCGCGATGCCTCGCGCTCGACCGCATCAGCATCAGGTTGGCGACGTTCGCGCAGGCGATCAAAAGCACCAGCCCAACCGCGCCGAGCAACACCAGCAGCGGAGTCCGCAAATTCCCCGTGAATTGCTCGCGCATGGGAACCACGGCCGCGCCCCAATTCGTATCGAACGCCGGATTCTCACTCGCAAGTTGCGCGGCGATAATTTTCATGTCGGCCTGCGCCTGCGACAGGCTCACTCCCTGCTTCAACCGCGCAATGGCGGCCAGATACCGGCCGCGCCGCTGGCCCTGCCCGTCGATGTGCGTCAGTATCCAAATGTCGGCTTTCACCTCGGGAAAGCGAAAAGTCGCGGGCAATACCCCCACTACCTTGGTCGGCGTTCCACGAACGATAAGTTGCCTGCCGACGATGTTCCGGTCAGCCCCGTAACGCCGGCGCCAAAGACCGTCGCTGATGAGCGCGACATTGTTATCGCCGCGGACATCCTCTTCGGGAAGAAAATTGCGTCCCATGGCCGGCTGAACGCCGAGAATCGGAAGAAATTCGCGCGTTATGTAATTCCCGGGCACTTCTTCGGGCGCGCCCTCGCCCGTGATGCTCACGCTCAACTGGAACGGAAGATAGCCGGCCATCGCCTCAAACGACCGGTTGCGCGTCCGCCAGTCGGCGAAGTTCTGCGGATTGGCGACGTTGTTTTTCTTCGTCCGCGGACTGGTTTCCCAAACAACCACCAGCCGCTCCGGATCCTGAAAAGGCATCGGCCGCAGCAGCACGGCATTCACCACGCTAAAGATCGCGGTGTTGGCTCCAATCCCAAGCACCAGCGCCAGCAGCGCAATGCCGGTAAATCCAGGACTCTTCCAAAGAACCCGAACAGCGAACCGCAGATCTTTCCACAAACTGTCCATGGGGGTTGTCCGGTGCAACTGGTCTGCCAATGTAAGTGATTGTAAGGCAGCAAGTTATGGGAAGCCCCTGTTCGCTAATGGGACGGATGTTGATGAAAGCGGTCAAGGAAACGGATGGTACGATACTGGAAGGGATCACGATGACCACGCCCGGCGATGACGACGCCATCGAAGAGTTGCGCCGCAGCATGCGCGCCCAGGGCGAGCGCCACAACGACGAGCTGCGCCAGTTCGCCTACGCAGTATCGCACGATTTGCGCGAGCCGCTGCGCATGATCACCAGTTATACCCAAATGCTGAGCCGCCGCTATGAGCCGCATCTCGACGACGAAGGCCGCGAATTCATACGCTACGTGGTGGAAGGCGTGCAACGCATGGACCAGCTTCTCGGCGACTTGCTTGGCTATTCCCACCAGTTGCGTTCCATCGATCGTCCGCTTTCCCAGGTGGATCCGGAAGGGGCGCTACAGGGCGTGCTCTTGGCCATGGAAAAACAGATTCGCGAGAGCGGCGCGCAAATCACATACGATCCGTTTCCGCAAGTCATGTTCGACTTTGGGCAATTGAGCCAGGTCTTCCGCCAATTGATCGCGAACGCCATCGTGTTTCACGGATCCGAGCCGCCCCGGATTCATATTTCAGCCGCCGAAACCGACGCCGACGTGACCTTCTCGGTTCGCGATTCCGGAATCGGCATCGATCCTCAATATCACCAACAGATCTTCGGAGTCTTCAAGCGTCTGCATGGCCAAAAGTATCCGGGCACCGGCATCGGTCTGGCCATCTGCAAACGCATCGTGGAACAGCACGGAGGAAGCATCGGAGTGGAATCCGAGTTGGGCAAGGGATCGACATTCCGGTTCACGCTGCTGAAATAATCTAGAGAAGTTTCCACCCGCGCTCCCCACTACACCTGCACCATGGGGATATTCACTGGTATCCGAATATTGCTTTTGCTTGCGGTGGCCCTGAGATTTTGCTCAGCACAACGCCTTGACCCCGCCCAGCAAGCCTACGACGCGCTTCGTCAAAAGAATTACGAGCAGGCCATCGCGGCCTTTCAACAAGCCATCGCACTAGTCCCGAACCACGCCGCGATTCGAAAGGATCTGGCCTACACCCTGCTGAAAACCGGCGAAACCGAAGCCGCGCGCGATCAATTCGCCGAAGCCATGCGCCTGGACCCAGCGGACCAGCACGTCGCCCTCGAATATGCCTTTCT
>DATDHK010000328.1:0-5107 GCA_036521635.1 Bryobacteraceae bacterium
CGAATTCGCTCAAAACGCCGAGGACGAATTCGGGATGGCGCAGGGCCATCCGTGCAAGCTCCGAAAGGCGATCCAGCCATTCGCTCCAATTGGCGCTGCGCGGAAGGGCGCCCAACATATCGATCAGCGGCAGCGAGAAATGTTCCAGACGTTTGAGCTGCTCGATGCGGCGCTCGATGTGCGGGCGATTCGATTCGTCCTCCTTGTCGAGGTCGCGAAGCTGCGCCTGGAATTCACGGCGCAGTCCACGCAGGCGGCGCGCCCAGCGATCGTGTCCGCCAATCACGGCGGCGTCCACCAGCAATTGTTCCCAACCCATCGGAACGGAGAGCGTGGGTTCTTCGGCGGCCTCCGGCTTCTCGATGTCCAGGCCGGGTGGCGGCGTTGGAAAGTTGGCAAGAATTTCGTCGGCGGGCGGCGTCCATTGCAATGGTTGTTTGACCGGCGCGCCATTTTTATCGACCGGCGGGACCTGTCCCAAAGACAAATATTCCGCGAAGCGCGAGGCCGAGCATCCTTCGCCGGCGCAGGCCAGCAGAGCGAGCAGGGCGCGGCCTGCCGGATCCGGACGCGCAACTCCGCGGCTAAAATAGGCTGGAATCGCCGCGCGCCGAAGCGCCTCTTCCACCAGCGGTTGGTATTGCTCAACGTTGCGAAGCAGAATCGCGATGCGGTCGAAATGGACGCCTTGTCCGGCCAACACGCGAATGCGTCGCGCGATTTCAACACACTCCAGATTTTCCCCGGGCGCGGAAAAAATCAGATGCGGATCGGGCGCCGCGGCCGGCGGCTGTTGTGGCGAGAACAGCCAATAGCGGACGCGATCGAGTGTGGTTTCAGGCGTTTTGTCGTCCAGACTTTCGGGAACCGCGGACAGCAATGATTCGAGCGGCTGTTCGTCGCCGGTAATCGCTGCGCCGAGTACAGCTGGCGACCGCTGAATCAACGCCGCCAGCAGTTTTTCGTGGCTTTGCGATTCGATAGCCGGGTCGAGCAAGACCAGCGGAAGTCCGGTCAGCCGGTGATTGTTTTGCGACGCTTCTTCGACGGCCAGTTTCAACAGCAGCGGCAGGTCGGCCAGCGATCTTTGCGCGAGCTCGCCCAAATACAAATTCATCAAGAGCGCCAGATCGGCGCCGGGTGCGCCGGTGGCGGCGAGATCCCCGGCGCCAATGCCTTGCAGCCGAAGCTCAGTGATGGTGTGCGCGACAGCGCGTGGAAAGCCGGGCGTTTCGGCGACCGGTCCGAAATAATGCAGCTTCTTGGCGCGATGCGCCACGTGAACAATGCGCGCCGCAATCGCTTCGATACCCAGACGGCTGATGGGAGCCAGCGATGCGCGACCCATGGGCTGCGCGGCGAGATTGGCGGCGAGTTGAATCAAAGTCATGGCGTGGATGCCCTGCGCGCCGTCCGGGAAAGTGGAAACGGAAAGCTCGCTGGCGGCGGCCCGAGTGGAGGCGATGAGGAGAACTTCCGAGGTTTGGGCCCATTTCGAAAGGAAGACGCCGGCCCGCTCAATCAGTTTTGAGTTAGAGCGCGAGTGAACCAGCCAACAAGGACCCACAAACAATTATATTGAGACCAGCGCCATCTAGGTCGTCAACGATCCGGTCAATGTTTCAATCGCCACTTTTTCCATCACCGTTCTCGGCGCGGCCGCGCCCGTCCAGATTTCGTATTGCCGGACGGCCTGCTCGATAAACATTTGCAAACCCGAAATTATGGTCAACCCTTGCGACGTTGCCCGCCGCACGAGTTCGGTTTCGATAGGATTGTAAACCATGTCGAAGACCACTTCCGCCGGGATGGCGCTCTGAAAAAAACATCCGTCGGTATGCGGAAACATGCCGAGCGATGTGGCGTGGACCAGGGCGTCGAACTTTCGTCCTTCGGCCTGTTCACGCAACAGAGGCTCCGCGCCGCAGGTCCTGGCCAGCGACCGGACGCGATCCGGATTACGGCCCACGATGGACACTTTTGCGCCGCTCTCCATCAACGCGTACGCCGCGCTGCGGGCCGCTCCGCCGTTGCCCACCAGCAGAACGGACGATTTCGGTAGCCGGATCTTGCGCGACAGGGGAACCGTGACGGCCTCCGCATCCGTGTTCGTGCCGCGCCACTTGCCGGCCTTGCGCCAGACGGTGTTGACCGCGCCGATGCGGCGCGCCAGCGGATCGACAATGTCCAGATAACGCATCGCTTTTTGCTTGTGCGGAATGGTGACGCTGAATCCGCTGACCGGCAACTGGTCGGCCAGCGTAAAGAAATCTTTCAATTGCGGCGCCTTCACCAGAAAAGGCAGGTAGACGGCGTCCAGGCGATGCGCTTGGAACGCGCGGTTATGAACTGCCGGCGAAATGGAATGCCGCACTGGATCGGCGACCACGCCGTAGATCTTCGCCGCGCGGGAAAATTTTTCGACGCGATATAGATTGCGCAGATGCCGCGCGCTCACTTGTCCCGCCGACGTTCCTTCCGCGGAATTGGGGGCGGCGTATGTGAAAAGTCCTCCCCAGGCAGTCGACAGGACTCGCGTGGGAAAACCGGTTTCCCCCATCGAGAGCACAATGAGCGGCGTCCGCGGATTCGATTTCATCAGCGCCAGAACGCGATAGTTGTCGGAGGGTTTGCGCGCAGTGGTGACGATTTTGTAGGCATCGGCGGGGATGCGCGCCATGCGCCGCAGCACTACTTCGGGCGAAGGCGTTCCATCGTAGTTGTGATACGACAGAATCAAGCGGGCCTTGCCGCGAAAGGTATCCAGGCGGGCGGACAGGTTCTCGGCGCTTTCGATCTCTATGTCCACGGCGCGCGCGCCGGCGTCCACCGCCGCGTTCAGAATCCGGATCTGCTCTTCGACGCTGCCGTTATACTTTCCATGGTTCTGATGACGCCGGCAGGTTGCCAGGATGCTGCAGTCGGAATGGGCGGTCAGGAATTTGCGAATGGCGCCGATCCCGCTTTCCGGCCAGGGGAGATAGTCCAGACGAAATTCGAAAAACGATTCGCCGGCGTCGGCTTCGCGGCGCGCATGCTCCAGCAGTTTTTGCGCGTCTGGAAAGCCTAGTGCGATGCAGACGCGAGGGAGCGATGTTGGCTTCGGCATGGCAAGCTGTTAGAGAGGAAAACAGGATAACACGTGGCGGATGTGGTTGGTGATCAGTGGTTGGCGATCAGTGATCGGTTGCCGGCCTGCATGGCGGTCACGTGGGCCTTCCATGCTTCCAGCACCGGGCCTGGATAAGCCGTCTGAATGCGAGAGCAGCCCGCGTCGCGAAAGGCCAGCGCTGTAGCGAGGTCGGGGTTTGCAGCACGCGACTTGATTTTCAGGCGCTCGCGGGAATGAGTTCGCAAGAACGGGACATCCGCGAGATTGTTGGTTCCGATGTAGTCTGCGCCCGCTCGCCTTGCCACGCGGCATGCGAGAATTTTCAGCTCCTCATTTAGAAATTCGCTCTCCAGATTCACCGCGAGGACCGCGCCCGATTGATGGCACGAGTCGGCCATTTGCTGAAGTTCAGTCTCCAGGTATTGAAACTGGCGGGAGATCAGCTTGCCGGTGTTCATTACGGTGTTGAGCTCGTGAACGCCGCGCCGCAGCAGGTCGCGCGCTTCGTAGAGTTTCGCCGCGGTAGTTGAATAACCATGCGGAGAATCCGCCAGCGCGCCCAGACGCACCGCCGATCCGGGAACCGCGCGGGCAACCAAGTCGACATCGGAGGGACGGATGACCACCGCCGCGACACCGTATTTCCTAGCGGCATCGAATCCGCGCGAGACGTCTTCCTCGGACAGCTCCGGCTGGACGAGCGTGTACTCCATGAGCGACGCGAGGTCCTCATACGTTGGGGCGGCAACCGCGGTGGATTCGGGCGATGGAGTGCTCAACGGCGCTTGTTCCGTGTCTTGGATGTGGGGGGCGTAGCGCCGACGGAAAGGCCGAGATCTTTCAACCTGGTTTTCGCTTGCGCGGCGACATCGGTATCCGGGTAGCGGGTGTAGACGTCGCGAAATTCCCTGGCGGCGGAATCGTTCCGGCCGAGCCCGAGTAAGGACAGGCCCTTCATGTAATGCGCGTCGGCGGTTTTGTTATTGTCCGAGTAATGTTCCAGCACCGCGTCGAAAGCCTGCAACGCATTGTTGTAGTCCTTGTTCTGATAATAGATGTCGCCCACATAGTACTGCGCGTTCGGCGCAAATTGCGTAGAACCGAACCACGTGAGATAGTCGCTGAACTCCTGCATCGCTAAGTCGCGCTTTCCGGCTTTGTAATCGCGATAAGCATTCGTGTAAGTGGTCTCCGCCTGAACTCCGGGCGGCGGGCCGGACTGAACCTCTTGCGCGGGGTTAGTCCCGGTTGGTGGAGGCGCGGCCGGCGGGCGCTGAATGGTATTGATCATATTTTGAAGATCGGCCATCTTGGCGTCCAGCTTGCCCATGCGCGTGTTCATGTCCAGAACGGATTCCCGGACTGCGCGGAAGTCTTCCGACATTTGATCGAGTTTCTGGCCAACGTTGTTGATTTGAGGGCCCATGCTCTGCTGCTGTTCCTTCACCGCGTCGTTGAACCGGCTCTGCATCACCGCCACCGCCGTGTTGGTTCGATTGACGCTGTCCAGCGTTTGCTGAAGCATGGTCTGCACCGAGCCAAACTTTTCGTCGATGGAGCGCTGCATGTTGCGGACCTGGTCTTGCAGCATGGCAACGTCGCGCTGCAATTCCTGAATATCTTTATTAGCGCCAAAAGCGAACGGCGCGAGCACAAAAAGCACAACGGCGCTGCGGGACAAACTCATAAGTGACTCCTGTGACTTAGAACGCACTAGTAACTTGGTCGTAACTCAAATATTCTTCACTTACTACACAACCGCTCCCTTACGGTTGCGGCTCGGTTTTCGTCGCGCTCGGTTTCGGTTGCGGCTCATTGACCGGCCGACAAGTGGGCGCGACGGTTTTTCTGCCAACAGCCCTCGTTCGCGTCCGTGCACTGGGGCCGTTCCTTACCGTAACTGATGGTCTTGATCCGGTCCGCCCGAACCCCCAACTGGACCAGGAAGTCCTTAGCCGAAGTGGAGCGCTTGTCTCCCAAGGCCAGATTGTATTC
>DATDHK010000329.1:0-1982 GCA_036521635.1 Bryobacteraceae bacterium
ACCGCTGTTTGTTGTTGGAAAAATCTCTGGCGGCTTGCCTTACCATGACGGCCGCGGAGTATGGGTACCGGCGTTCGCCGGGACGACGCGAGAGAGTGGCAGCGTGACGCAACTTGCGCTGGGTTTGTGCGTTACCATCTGATGGCGATGTCAAACGACCAGATTTACGCTCATGCTACTGCGCGGTCGCAACGGCCGTTCCGCGGCGCGAAGGCGCGCGGGCCGATCATCGACCAGGAGGGGCGCGAGATCCCCGAGACGCTGAATCCGCAGTTGAACGGTTTCCGGTTCGATTTCGGCCATTCCGGCGCCAATCCCTTTGCCAATCTAACCCGCGAGCAGCGGATGGCGCGGCTCGACGCGTTGGCGCGGTTGCTGGACGTGGCGTTCATCCTGCCCGGCACCAACATCCGCTACGGCATCGACGGCATCATCGGGCTTATTCCGGTGGTCGGCGATCTCATCACCACCGCGATCTCGCTGTGGCTGGTGCGCGAGGCGCGCGCGCTCGGCGCGCCCTGGCATATCACGGCAAGGATGCTCGGCAATGTCGCGGTGGATGGCGTGGTCGGGATGGTGCCGCTCGCCGGCGACGCCTTCGACGTGATGTTCCGCGCCAACATGCGCAACATGCGGCTGCTGCGCCGCTGGATGGACAAGCAGCCGCGTTAGCGCGTCATGCGTCGATTTGGAATGGAGCCGCGGTGTTACGAACTGGTGCTACCTCTCCCATCGGGAGAGGTCGAATTGCAAAGCAATTCGGGTGAGGGGTTAAGGCCTAACGATAGACCGTAACCCCCCACCCGCTCGCAAGATGCTCGCGACCTCTCCCGAGGGGAGAGGTGGTGCGGAGTGCGCGGCACCCACCGAATTCTAAATGACGGATCGGACCAGAGTTGCCGTGCTAAACTACGCGGCGTCCGCGTCGGCATCGCTGCTGGCAGGCGCGGGCTCGGGCGCACGGGGGCGGCGCTCCAGCGGAAAGTCCTGGCTCTCATACAAAGTGCGGATGCCGCTCTGGTCGAAGCGGGCTTCATCGACCTGCAGATAGGCGCCGTTCAGCGAATCCGCCGGCAATTCCTCGATCGCGAACTGCACCGCGGCAGCCGCGGTGTCGAAACGGCGATAGGCAAAACCCGCCCGCTTTTTCTTGCGGATTGCGGCGGGGAATAATTCGGCGGCGGTGTTGTAGCTGAAGGAAGCCATGGTCAGTGACCTTTATTTTTTGGCGCTAACGCGAGCGAACGACGATGGGGAGCGCTGGCCCGCCATACGGCGGCGCGCCGGTTCACATCATTTCAGGACAGACCTCAATATAAGCTCGTTTGACAGAAATGCGACTCCTGTCGAGCCTGATAATGAATCCCCGCGCTCCGGCGGGGTTCACGAAATATATCCTGTTATTTCAATGGCTTGTGGAGCTCAGAGCCGGCCAAGCAGCAGCAGGATGATCAGCACGATCAGAATGACGCCGCCAAGCCCCATTCCTGAGTGGCCCATGCCGTAGCCGTAGCCGCCGAACCGGCCGCTGAAGCCGCCCAGCAGGAAAATAATCAGGATGATGATCAGTATCGTTCCGAGCGACATGGCAGTCTCCCCAACAGGCGTCCGGCGAATGGGAATCCGCCACCCCGCCAGCCGGTACAAAGCATAACCGGGCGTTTGGTTCCATGGGGGGAACCCGAAACGTCATTCCGAGCCGCTAAAAAACCGCCGCCGTTAGGTTAGGGATGACGGATTTAGCAAGCTCGACATAAGCCGTTAAAACCATTGCGTGCGGGAATGCCGGGTGATTCCGGTGTACTCGTTGTTACTCGTGTGCGTTCTACCAATACCAAGTGCACACGAGGCCGCGGGTGCAACGGGCACCGTCGTTCCCCACGCCCTCTTTGGGCGGCAGAGCTAACCAACGCCTCGGGCGCATCGCGCGGCGAGGTCGCGAAGGTGTGTTTGGCCGTCATTGCGAGCGAAGCGAAGCAATC
>DATDHK010000330.1:0-4481 GCA_036521635.1 Bryobacteraceae bacterium
AAATATTGCGTAGCTTTACCATGAAAACCTCTCTATACACTACGAGCGTAGCATGTGAAAAGTTCGCTAGCAGGCTACTTTGAAAATGCGAACCAAAATATGTTTCCGGCTGCGATCAGAATGATGCCAATCCAAAATTGTCCGGATTTGAGTATCTCGGGCCAAGTTGGCTTGTGCGCCCAGGCGTGCCATAGCATGAGAATCAGACCGGTCCAAACGAGCACGCCCTCCAGGCTGACGACAGCGTCAAACCTTCCGGCGTAGATCGACCCCAGCCCACCTACCAGTGCAGCTATCGCACCGTAAGTGAGGTACAGATGAGGCCGCGTTAATTTTTCGTAGAACGTCATTTGCCGGGCGTCCTACGCCGCTCTTTCCAGCGCCCGTTCTTCGGCTTCCAGCAGCGCAACGATATCCGACACTTCCCACAGCCGATTCGCAACGCCAGCAACATCGCGGGAGGGCGTTTCGGCATGCCTCAAGCATGCCACGTCCGCTTAAGCGGTTCAAGCTAAGTTCAGCGAAGTAATTCTACAGCGGGACTTGGTCCGCTATCTCAATCCCATACGCGTCCAGCCCCACCACCTTGCGTGGGTGATTCGTCAGCAGGCGAATGGTGTGCAACCCAAGATCGGACAGGATTTGGGCGCCTAGTCCGCTCTCATGCAGAAGTTGTTTTTGGCCGTCGGGAGTGGACGAACTGATGTGATGCCGGATGCCCGGTCCGGTTTGATGCAGATAGACCAGCACGCCGGCGCCCTCCGCGGCGATGCGTTCCAGCGAATTTCGGATCATTTGGCGGCACTCGCATTCCGTCGATCCGAAAACATCGCCGTAGATGCAATGCGAGTGCATGCGCACCAATATGTTTTCGCGGCCCGCAACCTCGCCGTGAATCAGGGCCAGGTGCATTTCGGAAACAATGGTGCTGCTGTACACGATGGTTTTGAAGTCGCCAAACTCCGTTCGCAGGCAGCCTTCCGATTCCCGCCGCACGAAACGTTCGTTCTGCAGCCGGTAGCGAATCAGATCCTCAACGGAGATCATGCGCAGATCGTGGCGCCCGCAAAATTCGATGAGCTGTGGAACGCGCGCCATCGAGCCATCGTCGTTCATGATTTCGCAAATGACGCCGCCCGGACGCAGCCCGGCCAGCCGCGCCAGGTCGACGACGGCCTCGGTTTGTCCCGCCCGCACCAGCACTCCGCCCTCCCGCGCGCGAAGCGGGAAAACATGTCCCGGACGGACCAGATCGCCGGGCTTGGTGGACGGATCCATGGCTACCGCGATGGTGTGCGCGCGGTCGGCGGCGGAAATGCCGGTGGTGACGCCTTCGGCGGCTTCGATTGATTCCGTGAACGCTGTTCCCAGGCGCGCGTTGTTTTTCGCGGACATGGGCGGCAACGCCAGCTCATCGCACAGTTCCGGTGTTAACGACAGGCAGATCAGCCCGCGCGCGTGCTTGGCCATGAAGTTAATAATGTCGGGGGTTACTTTCTCCGCTGCGACCGTTACGTCGCCTTCATTTTCACGGTCTTCGTCATCCACGATGACCAGCATGCGGCCGGCGCGGAAATCTTCGATGGCTTCGGAGATGGAAGCGAAGGCCATTGCTAATTATAAATGAGGTGACAGGAAGCTGTGAAAAAATCAAGAACACAAAGGAACACGAGGAACACCAGAAACAGGTGAGGTGTCCAGCGACTTCCTTTGTTCCTCGAAATCATTCCGCTCGCCTGAACTGGTCTGGTGTTTCTGGTGTTCCTTGTGTTCTTTGGTTCTTGATTTTTCACAGCTTCCAGTCACCCCATTTGTTATTCTTTATTCTCTCCCTATGAACGCGCGCAATCATAATCGGCGGCTCTATCAACTGCTCGGCATTGTGTTCGTGCTGGCGATGGGTTACCAGATTTGGTTTTCGATCACTGGCATCCAATACCGGCAGCATTACGATGCCCAAGTCGCCTGGCCATTTGAGCTCAGCCCCGATTCGGATCGGTTTTTCTGGATCGATCCCGCTCTGAAGAACTCGGGCCTTCAGGCCGGCGATCAGTTGCTCGAGATCGAGGGCCGGTCGTATGAAGGACTCGCGCAACTTGTCAATGTGCTTTCCGGCAAGCGTCCGGGCGGCCGGCTGGCAATCAAAGTCCTGGACAAACGGCATGCGCAAGCGGAAGCGCTCACCGTCCCGCTGAAGGCCCGCGAATCGAACGATCTGTCTGTTCTCGGCTGGATCGTCGTTTGCGCCACCTTGATTCTTACACCCACATTCTGCCTGTTGCTCGGTTTCGCCGTGGCGGCAATCCGCCCGCGCGATCCACTCGCCTGGTTGTTGCTGGCTCTGATGCTGAGTTTCGCGCAGATGAGCACGGGCAGCGACATTTTGCTCAACATCTTCCTGCAATGGCCCCCGATCCTGCGCACGGCGGCGATTTTTTATCACACGTTTGTCGGCGACACGTGGTCCATCTGGATTCTTCTGTTCGGCATCTATTTTCCGGAGCGGTTGGGCCTCGATCGCCGCTTGCCATGGTTGAAGTGGCTATTCATCGGGCCCATCGCGGTTTCCGCGTTTGGCAATGCCGTGTCGATTGCCGGTGACACCGAAAATTTTCGGATGTTCGACTCCCTTCGCGGCTTCCTGAGCCCCCTGCATCGAGCGGCGTTTTATATCGGGATGGCCGCCATATCGAGCTTCTTCATGGCGATCGGAATGAAGATGGGGACCGCTTCGTCCACCGACGCGCGCCGCCGGCTGATCCTGCTGATCAACGGAACCAGCGTGGCTTTGACGCCGCTCTTCCTCCTTGTGCTGTACGGGCTGATCAGCGGGCGCGGCCTCGATAATGTCCCCGAGTCCGCGTGGATTCCGTGCGTCTTGATGTTGGCGGTGTTCCCAATTACGCTGGCGTATGTCATCGTCGTGCAGCGCGCGCTGGACGTGCGGGTGGTGGTGCGTCAAGGATTGCGATATGCCTTGGCGAAGCGCGGAGTTTTGGTTTTGCAAATCATCGCGTTCGCGGTGGTGGCGGTTGCAACGTTCACACTGGCCACGGATCCCAGCCGGAACCGCGCTCGCAAGATTCAAGCCATTTCGCTGGGTTTTCTCGGCATTATGATCGTCCGCCGGGGAAGCGAGAAGTTTCGCGGCTGGCTGGACCGCCGCTTCTTCCGCGAAGCCTACAATGCCGAACAGATTCTGAACGAGTTGAGCAACCAGGTACGCACCATGGTGGAAACCGGTCCGCTGCTGGAAACGGTGGCGCAACAGATTTCCGGATCATTGCACGTTCCGCGGATCGCGATGCTGGTTAGAAACGACGGCCACTATGGGCCTGCCTACGCGCTGGGCTTTTCCGCGCCGCCCGAGACCGTATTCGCCCAGAACGGCGGCACAGTGGAACACATCCGGCGCAGCCGCGAGCCTTTGCGGATTTACTTCGACGACCCGGATTCCTGGATTTACAGCGAGCCTTCCATGACCGAATCGGACCGCGATCGGCTGCACAAATTGGAAGCACAGCTACTGCTGCCATTGGCGTTCAAGGAAAAACTGATCGGGTTCATGAGCCTGAGCTCGAAACAATCCGAGGAGCCGTATTCAAAATCCGATCTTCAGCTACTGCAATCGGTGGCGATGCAGACTGGCCTTGCTCTCGAGAACAGCCAACTGACGCAGGCCATCGCATCCGAAGTGGCGCAGCGCGAAAGGATGAACCGCGAACTGGAGATCGCGCGCGAAGTGCAGGAGCGGCTGTTTCCGCAGAGCTATCCCGCGATGACCGGTCTCGATTACGCGGGCCGCTGCCGGCCGGCTTTGGGCGTGGGTGGCGACTATTACGATTTTCTGGAGTTGCCGGACGGCTCGTTGGGAATCGGGATCGGCGATGTATCGGGCAAAGGGATTCCAGCGGCTCTGCTGATGGCCAGCTTGCAGGCATCCTTGCGCGGCCAGACCATTTCGGGACAACCCGATCTCGCCAAACTGATGACGAACGTGAACAAGTTGATTTTCGAAACGAGTCCGTCGAATCGCTACGCGACGTTCTTTTACGGCCAATACGATCCCGCCACGCAGCTGCTGACCTACGTGAATGGCGGCCACAATCCGCCGATGATTTTCCGCGAGGGAGAAGTGTTGCGTCTGGAGGAGGGCGGTCCGGTAGTGGGCCTGTTCAAGCCGTCGCGATATGCGCAGGCCAGCGTTCAAATGGCGAGCGGCGACGTGATGGTGCTCTTCACGGACGGGATCAGCGAAGCGATGAATCTGGCGGACGAAGAATGGGATGAGGAACGCTTGATGGCGTCGGTGCGAGATTGCTGGCGCCGCCCGGCGATCGAAATGATCCACTGCTTAATCCGGGATGCGGATGCATTTGTGGCAGGTGCGCCGCAGCATGACGACATGACCATCATGATCGTCAAAGTTCTCTAGCTTGCGTCAACGCGCTGGTTGCCGGGGCAGCTGATATTCCAGGATC
>DATDHK010000331.1:0-6900 GCA_036521635.1 Bryobacteraceae bacterium
TCCTGGTCTCGCTCAAAGACGGCCAGCACGGCCCCACCTGGGAATACGTTGACGCGCTGCGCAAGAAGTTGCGCGCCGAGCATCCGCAAGCGACTTTCTTCTTCCAACCCTCGGACATCGTCAGCCAGATTTTAAACTTCGGATTGCCCGCCCCCATCGACGTCCAGGTGGTCGGCCGCAATGAAGAGGCGAATTACAATTTGGCAAAACAGATCGAGGGCCGCATCGCCCAGATCCCCGGCGCAGCCGACGTGCACATGCACCAGGTGCGCAACGCGCCCACCATCAACGTGAATGTCGACCGCACGCGCGCCAGCCAGGTTGGGCTCACCCAGCGCGACGTCGCCAACAGCATGCTGATCTCGCTCAGCTCCACCAGCCAGGTGTCGCCGAATTTTTGGTTGAATCCGGTCAACGGCGTGAATTATCTGATCGCTGTGCAGACGCCGCCCTCTCGCGTGGATTCCACCGAGACGCTGGGCAGCACGCCCATCAACCTGAATGGCAGCGCTCCCGAACTGCTCAGCAACCTGGCGAGTTTCGAGCGGGGCGAAGAGATGCAGGTTGTGAATCACTACAACGTCCAGCCCGTATTTGACGTTTACGCGAACGTGGAAAATCGCGACCTGGGCGGTTTCGCGGGCGATGTCGAGCGAATCCTGAGCGACGTGCGCAAGCACCTGCCCCGCGGCACCACCATCGAGACGCGCGGTCAAGTAGAAACCATGAATTCATCGTTCGTGGGCCTGGGCTTCGGACTGATCTTCGCGGTCTTGCTGGTGTACTTCATCATGGTGGTGAACTTCCAATCCTGGCTGGATCCGTTCATCATCCTGACCGCGCTGCCGGGTGCGTTGTGCGGAATTCTGTGGATGCTCTTCCTGACGCAGACCACCCTCAGCGTCCCGGCTTTGATGGGCGCGATCATGAGTATTGGTGTCGCAACCGCGAACAGTATTCTGCTTGTGACGTTTGCCAACGACGAGCGCGCGGCTGGAATGAACGCGCGCGATGCGGCGCTGGAAGCGGGCTACACGCGGCTGCGGCCGGTAGTAATGACCGCGCTGGCGATGATCATCGGCATGCTCCCGATGGCCATCGGATTCGGAGAAGGGGGCGAGCAAAATGCGCCGCTGGGCCGCGCGGTGATCGGCGGATTGGTAGTGGCCACGTTTGCTACGCTGTTGTTCGTCCCCGTCGTTTACAGCGTGCTCCGCCGCAAGCAACCGAAGAGTTACGAAAAGGAGTTGGAAGTCAAGGCGTGAAGCTTCGTTACATTGGCGCATTATTGCTTGCCGTTTTGGCTCTGATCGCCGCATTCGCATTCGGCCTGGCGCCGCGCTTGGGCCGGCAGAAAGCCCTGCTCGCTGCATCCAACCAGGAGCGCGACCGCGTTCCGATTGTGGATACGGTGGTGGTGCGCCGATCGTCCAAGACCGCGGACTTAGTGCTGCCCGGAAATATCGACGCGATGTTCGAAGCCCCGATCTACGCGCGCGCAGACGGCTATTTGAAAAAACTGTACGTGGACATCGGCGATCGCGTGCATGCCGGCCAGGTATTGGGCGATATCGAGTCCCCCGAATTGGATCAGCAATTGCGGCAGGCCCGCTCCAGCGTCAACCAAGCCAAAGCCGCGCTCAAGCAAGCGGAAGCGGCAGTCGCGCAAGCACGCGCCAATCTTGCACTCGCCAAAGTCACGCTGGACCGCTGGAAGCAACTGGTGGCCGCCGGAGTCGCCGCGCGGCAGGATGGCGACGAAAAGCAGGCGGCCTACGACGCACGCCAGGCCGACCTGGAAGCCGCCGAGGCAAGTGTCGCCGCGGCCCTGAGCAACATCGGCGCGAACGACGCCAACGTCCAGCGGCTGGTTGAAATGAAAGCGTTCGACAGCATCACGGCGCCGTTCGACGGGATCATCACAGTGCGGAACACTACGTCGGGCACCTTAATCAGCGCAGGCACGAACTCCCCAAATCGCGAATTATTGCGCGAGGCCCAAATCGATCTTCTGCGGATTTTCATCAGCGTGCCGCAGACCAACGCGGCGGCGATTCATGTGAACATGCCGGCCGACGTTACGGTGCAGGAATTGCCCGCTCGTGTCTTCCACGGCATCGTGGCGCGGACCGCGAACTCGTTGGACGAAGCGTCGCGCACCATGCGCACCGAAGTTCACGTGCGGAATCCGGATCACGCTCTGCTGCCGGGAATGTACGGGCAAGTGAAATTCCAAACTGCCCGCTCAAACGCACCGCCCTTGATTCCCGGCGATACGCTGGTGATCCGGTCCGGCGGCACGCAGGTGGCTGTGATCGGGCCGGATCGCAAAGTGCATTTCCAGAAAATCGTGGTGGGCCGCGACTACGGGCCGGAGGTTGAAGTTACCTCGGGATTGTCGGAGGGTGACACGGTAATCGTAAATCCCGGCGACGAGATTCGCGAAGGCGTTGTGGTGCAGCCGAGGAAGTGAGCAGATCTTCTTTCAGTGGCGCGCTGGCGGGCATCGTGCTTCCCGATTGCGACGGTCAAGAAATCCGGCTGGGCTCGCTGTGGGAAGAGCACCTGGCGGTGCTTGTTTTTCTTCGCCAGTACGGTTGAATTTTCTGCCGCATGCACGTAGCGCAGTTGCGCGAACATGAGGACGAGTTTAAGAAGTTTGGCGCAAGCCTGGCGGTGGTGGGGCTGAGCGATCGCGAACACGCCCGCCAATTTCGCGATGAAACCGGCATCGCCTTTCCGCTGTTGATCGACGAACAACGGCAGGCATACCGCGCGATCGATTTAAAGAAAGGCAATATTTTTCACCTGCTCTGGCCACCGAATGTGCGGGCCCGCCGGCAAGCCAAAGCAGCCGGGCACAAACAGCACCGGATGGGAAAGGATCCATTTCAATTGGGAGGCAGCTTCGTCTTCGGTCCAGGAAACGTAGATATCTATTCGCACGTCAGCAAGACGTTCGGCGACAACGCCCCGGTCGAAGCGTTGCTGGCAGCTTGTAGGGAGGTTGGTAACCTGCCGCCGATTGAAAATCGGCCTGTCCAATGAGCGTTCCCAAGCAACAAGCCGATTTGACAATCGGCGGCAGGTTACCAACCTGCCCTACATGAGAAGATGGAAGTAGAGTGCCAGTAAAAGTACAGGTCCCCCGCCAGGCCTCCATGGTGCGATTCATTTTGCATCCGGCGGGTAAAATCATCCTCGCCATTGTTGTCTTCATCCTGGTAGTCGGGCTGGCGCTCTTCACTTTTTACTACACCAAGTATTCGCGGCTGATCGAGGCCAAACTCAACAACGGACCGTACACCAATACTTCGATGCTGTTCGCCAGTCCGCGCACCATCGGAGTGGGCGACGCCACCACGCCGCAGGAAATCGCCAGTGAACTTCGGCGCAGCGGCTATAACGAATCCCGCAACAACCGGATGGGTTACTACACGCTCAAGACGGACGAGATCGACATCTATCCGGGTCCCGACTCTTACTTCAAGCGCGACGAGGGCGTGGTGAAGTTCGCGGGCGGCAAGGTTTCAAAAATCATTTCGCTGGCCGACAATACCGACCGCACCGAATACACGCTGGAGCCGGAGCTGATCTCGAACCTGTTCGACAAGAATCGGGAAAAGCGGCGGTTGGTTCGATACGAAGATATTCCTCCAGTGCTGGTGCACGCAGTGGTCTCGGCGGAAGACAAGCGATTTTTCCAGCACTCCGGATTCGATCCCATCCGCATCGTGAAGTCCGCGTACGTGGATGTGAAAACCGGACAGAACGCGCAGGGCGCATCCACGCTGAGCATGCAGTTGGCCGGCATGCTGTTCCTGGATCGCAGCGACCGCTCCTGGCGGCGCAAGCTCCCCGAGGTGCTGATCACCTTGCACCTGGAACAGAAGCTGAAGAAAGAGCAGATCTTCGAGTACTACGCCAACCAGGTGCCGCTCGGAAACCGCGGCAGTTTTGGCATTCGCGGATTCGGTGAAGCGGCGCAGGCATATTTCGGCAAGGAAATAAACCGGTTGAATCTGCCCGAGTCGGCCATGCTGGCGGGGCTGATCCAGCAGCCCAGTTTCATCAACCCATATCGCTGGCCGGACCGCGCCAAGCAACGCCGCAACCTGGTCCTGAAGCTGATGCACGAAAACAAATACATCAACGACCAGGAGTACCAGCATGCGAGCGAGGCTCCATTGGGGCTTGTCAGAACGGGCATGGACGCGACGGACGCTCCCTACTTTGTCGACCTGATGAACGACACGTTGGTGGAGAAGTTTCCGAACTACGATTTTCAGAGCAACATCTATCGGGTGTACACAACCCTGGATCTGAATCTGCAGCGCGATGCGGCGGAGGCGGTGCGGATCGGCATGGAGGAAGTGGATAAACGGATCAAACCGCGCAAGAAAAAGGACCCGAAATATCCGGACCCTCAGTGTGCCCTGATCGCGCTGGATCCGATAACCGGTGAGGTGCGGGCGCTGGTGGGCGGCCGGAACTACGGAACCAGTCAACTGAATCGCATCCTGGCCAAGCGCCAGCCCGGATCGTCGTTCAAGCCATTTGTTTATGCGGCGGCGCTGAATACGGCGCTTTCGGGCGGGAGCCTGTTGCTGACGCCCGCAACCATGGTGGTTGACGAGCCGACCACGTTCTGGTTCGATGGCAAGCCGTATGAACCCGGCAACTTTGGCCACAAATTCTATGGTTCCGTTACCATGCGGGACGCGCTCGCGCATTCGATGAACATCGCAACGATCAAGCTGGCCGAGCAGACCGGTTACGGAGCCGTGGTGGATATCGCGCGCCGCGCCGGCATGAACGTGGAAATCCACGCCACGCCGGCGATGGCGCTGGGATCGTACGACGTGACGCCGCTCGAGATCGCCGGCGCGTACACCATCTACGCCAACCGGGGGATTTACTCCAAGCCCTACTTTGTCGGCAGCATCGCCAGCGCCAGCGGCTCGCAGATTTTCGACAGCAAGCCCGAACATCGCACCGTGCTCGACCCGCGCGTCGCATTCCTGATGGACCAGCTTTTGGAAGAAGTGGTGCGCAGCGGAACCGCCGCGGGCATGTACAGCCGCGGCATCAATTTTCCGGTCGCCGGCAAGACCGGCACATCGGATCATGACGGGTGGTTCGCCGGGTTCACGAACAAGCTGCTTTGCGTGGTGTGGATCGGCTTCGACGACAATCGCGACCTGAAGCTGGAGGGCGCGCACTCGGCGCTGCCGGTGTGGGCCGAATTCATGAAGCGCGCGCACGAGCATCGGGAATACCGCAACGTTTCGCAGTTCGGCGCCCCGGCCGGAATCGTGAGCACGCAGATCGATCCGTTGTCGGGCCAGTTGGCGACGGCCGGATGCCCCAAGGTGCGGACCGAGTTTTTCATCGATGGCACGCAGCCCGTGGAAACCTGCCAATTGCACGGCGGAGGGGGCACGCAAGTCGCGAGTTGGGACACCGCGCAACCGCCCGCGCGCCAGGTGACGCCATCGGGCGGACGGGCCGTGCAGGGAAGTTCCCCGCAACCGGAGCGGGCGTCCCGGGAAGCGCCCCCCGCGGGAACTGGAACGGCGCGTCCGCCGGAAGACGCAAAAAAGAAGAACCTGCTCGACAAGATTAGGGGTATATTTAAATAGATCGGAAGGGGCATCGCGGTGGCGGCACTTTTTGCAAAGGCGCTTCGTCTAATGTTCCGTACCGGTCCGACCGATGTTCCGAAGGAGGCCGAATATGGTTTCCAGACTTAGTTTCGTTACGCTCAGCTTCGCCGCGGCAATGCTTGCCGCGCCACAGGTTGTGACACCCCAGGCCGTGAGTCCGCAGAATGGATTTCGCGAGGAATCGCGCAGCCCTCAGGCATCCGCGGTGCCGCCGCCCAAGCCCGTCAATATCGTCACGCCGGAGATGCGCGGCGATATTTTCATGGCCCGGAAAATGTACCGCGAGGCGGTGGAGGCGTACCAGGAAGGCGACAAGAATTCCGCCGTCATGCTGAATAAGACCGGCATCGCTTACCATCAGTTGCTGGAATACAACATGGCGGACAAGTACTACCGGATGGCGGTGCGAATGAATCCGGAGTACGCCGAGGCCATCAACAACCTGGGCACCATCTTTTATGCCCGTAAGAGTTTCCGGCGCGCGGTGACCGAATACAAGAAGGCGCTGCGCCTGAGCCCCAATTCCGCTTCGATGTGGAGCAATTTGGGGACCGGCTACTTCGCGCGCAGGGATTACGTGCGGGCGTGGGAAAGCTGGCAGCATGCGCTCTCGCTCGACCCGGAAGTCTTCGAGAGCCGCAGCACTCAGGGCGTCCTGTTGCAGGAACGCAGCGTGGACGAACGGGCGAAGTTCCACTATTTTCTCGCCAAGACGTACGCGAAAGCCGGCATGAACGAACGGGCGCTGATGTACATCCGGAAGTCCATCGAGGAGGGTTTCAAGGAGAAGAAGAAATTCTCGGAGGACCCGGAATTCGCGCCCCTGCGGGACCTTCCCGAGTTCAAGCAGCTTCTCGCGATGGAGCCGCGTGTCCTGTAGGTTTTGTGGGGCAGGTTGGTAACCTGCGGCCGATTGGCAATCGGCCCGTAAATAATATTTTCCGAATTCCACACCAGGCGGATTGCCAATCCGCCGCAGGTTACCAACCTACCCCACATTGGGTTTTTCTTCTTTTACTCACAATTCTCCTGGCGCTCGGACCGGCTTGCGCGCGGAAGGAATCGGCTTCCGTCGAGCGGCTGGCGATTCTCCCCTTTGAGAATCTGAGTTCCAACAACGACCTGGGCTGGATCGGCCCAGCAGCCGCTGCCGCCATTGTGTACGATCTGACGCCCTCCGGGAATGTCTATGCGCAAAATGTGGAATCGATCGGGATGGCGCCGGAGATGGATG
>DATDHK010000332.1:0-7862 GCA_036521635.1 Bryobacteraceae bacterium
GTGGTCGTGGAAGCCGGCGGTCGGCGCTATCAGGCTTCCGATGCGCTTGTTACAGTATCCGTCGGCGTGCTCCGGGCGAAAAAGATCGCCTTCGAACCTGCGCTGCCGGCCTGGAAACAGGACGCCATCGATCATCTACAAATGGGTAACCTACAGAAAATCATCATCCCGTTCACGAAGGATATCTTCCGCGACGAGCTGCCGAACTCCTGGGTGCTCTTTGAAGGGGATCTCCTGGAAGAGAAACAACGAGTCATGGCCTTCGTGATTAAGCCGCTTGGTACGAACATGGCCATCGGCTTCTTCGGCGGAAACCAGGCGCGCGCACTCGAGGGACGGTGTCAGGGCCAAGAGCACGGTTCCGGACCGCGCAGCAAATCAGGATGCGACGATCTCGCCATCAATGCTGCGACCACGGCGCTTTCCAGGATTTACGGCGAGGGTCCCGTCAAGGATTCAATTCAGAGCAACGAAATCCACGTAACACGTTGGAGCCTGGATGAAACCTCTCTCGGCGCCTATTCGGTGCCCGTACCCGGGCACTGGGACAAGCGCGAGATATTGCGCCGCCCGGTGGGCGCCGGCAAGGACGGAGAAGGTACGAAACGATTGTTCTTCGCGGGAGAAGGCGCCGCCCGAGCAATCTACAACGGCTCCTATCCGGGCGCGTACGAGTCGGGCATGGATGCGGCCCGAGTCATCCATGCCGGGATCCTGGAGGCGCCCGGACACAAGCGGGACTAATAAATTCTCTTCTTCTCGCGTGAAGCGTAGCATTGCACCGGGTGGCGCAGACGATCGTTGTTTGTCGTCCGCGTGGTTACGGGGCAGGCACAGCAGAACAATCGCGTAGTCGACGCGCCGAAGAGTCTGGGATGCGACTATAAGCCCAAATGGATTGACCTGTTCGATGTTTCCCGGAACTTTTTCGGCCGCAACAACGTAGGCTGGTACGACTCGTTAAGAGGACTATTTTCCAGCACTTCCTCGAAACGATGTGACTGCATTTCCCAAGGAGGTCCACGTGACCCAAAGACTCTGTTTTCTGTTCGCGGCCTTGACTGCTGCTCCGGTTGCGATATTCGCACAAGGATCGGCGCCAGCACCGGATAATCCCATTTCTGACAGCGAAAAACGCGTCTATGCAATGCTCGGCAGCGTGGTAATCGCCGCAGCCGAGAAAATGCCTGAAGAAAGCTATTCGTTCAAGCCGACGCCGGAAGTTCGGAGTTTCGGACAACTGGTCGGCCACCTCGCTGATTCCAACTACTTCTTTTGCTCAGGGGTGGGCGGCGACACCAAGCCCGTTAGCGACGCCGAGAAGAGCAAGACCAAGAAAGCGGATCTTGTAGCCGCGCTGAAGGACGCCGTTGCCTATTGCAACAAGACGTATGCTGCCATGACAGATGCGAAGGGCAGCCAGATGATGAAAATGATGAATCTCGATATGGCGAAGCTTACTGTACTGGCAGCCAACTTCGCGCATAACTATGAACACTACGGGAACATGTCCACCTATATGCGAATAAGGGGAATCGTTCCTCCGACCAGCGAGAAAGGCGGCAGCCCGGGGCAGAACTGAATTCGGAGAAGAATGAGGTGACAGGAAGCTGTGAAAGAATCTGGAACTGGAACACAAAGGAATACGAGGAACACAAGGAATACCAGAAACAGGCGAGGTATCCAGCGACTTCCTCCGTTCCTCGAAATAACTCCACTCGCCCGAACTGGTCTGGTGTTCCCCGTGTTCCTCGTATTCCTTTGTGTTCCAGATCCAGATTCTTTCACAGCTTCCAGTCATTTTTTCACTCATACCGCAACGCAATTAGCGGATCCACCCTCGCCGCCCGCCTAGCGGGAAGATAACACGCCAGCAACGACACC
Source organism: Bryobacteraceae bacterium (assembly GCA_036521635.1). Lineage (GTDB taxonomy): Bacteria > Acidobacteriota > Terriglobia > Bryobacterales > Bryobacteraceae > Palsa-89. Next base: position 1,885 of record DATDHK010000332.1, read on the forward strand.
AGGACCAAAGTGGCTGCCCCAGCCGCCACCGCAAATGGATCGCGCGGAGCCACATGAAACAGCAGCGAGCTCATCAAGCTAGTGAGCAGCAATCCACCCACCAGCCCGATCGCAAGTCCAATCAACACGAGCACCATCCCCTGCCGTTGCACCAGCAACAACACCTGCCCCGGCCGCGCTCCCAACGCCATCCGTATTCCGATTTCCGCAGTGCGTTGCGTCACCACGTAGGACATCACTCCATATAGGCCAACCGCAGCCAGGAACAGCGCGGCCGACGCGAAGAATGCGAGTAAGACCAGCGAAAAGCGCCGCTGCGAAATGGACTGCGAGACAATGTCCGTCATCGGCTGAATAGCGTAGACAGGCTGCGAGCGATCCACGTTCAGAATCGCCGACTTCATCGCTGAGCCAAGCGTGGCCGGATCTTGTGCGGTGCGCGCCAGTACCGTGATGGCCGGCAAAAATGCGCCCACGAAACCAGGCTGCGTAAATGGCGTGTAGACCTGCACCGGCGTGTTCTGATCGAGTCCCGAAACTTTCACGTCGGCGACAACGCCCACGATTTCGCGCCATCTTGGCGGTGTGGCAAATCCGATTTCCAGCCGCTTCCCGATAGGATTTTCGCCGGGAAAATAACGGTCCACCAGAGTTTGATTCACGACCCCGACTAACGGCGACTCCTGCAAATCGCGAGCGTTAAACAGCCGCCCTTGCGTCAAGCGGATTCCAATGGCCTCGAAGAACCCGGGGCTCACCGAAAAATAGTTTGCCACCGGCGCCTGGCTGACCGTCACCGGAGGCTTCCCCTCAAAGCGCATAATGAAAACCGGATTGCCCAGCAACGGAACGTCGGTGGAGATGCCAACCGACTTTACGCCGGGTAGCGCCGCGACGTTCCGCAAAATTCCATCGGCGAGCTGAAGTCTGAGCTCCGGATGGTCCTTATACTTAATCGGCGCCGGGTTGAGTCGCATTGTCATCACGTGTTCCGGATTGAAGCCCGGATCCACATGCGCAATCTCGTAGAAACTCCGCATCAGCAGCCCCGCGCCGATCAATAGAATCAGGGCTGCCGACACCTGCGCCACCACCAGCGCATTTCGCAAACCGCTGCGCGGCGTGCCGCCTCTCGATCCTTCCTTGAGCAGCGAATTGAGGTCTGTTCGCGATGCATGCCACGCGGGCGCGAGTCCGAAAACGACGCCGGTGACCACCGAAACGATCAGCGTAAATACAAGCACCCGCCAATCTAAAGCAACCTGATTCAACCGCGGAAGATTCGCGGGCGCTAGCGAGAGCAGACCGTGAAATGCCGAGTAGGCGAACAGCAAACCCAGCACTCCGCCCGTAATCGACAGCAGCAGGCTTTCAGTCAGCATCTGCCGCAGGATTCGCGCGCGTCCCGCCCCCAGCGAATTGCGGATGGCGATTTCGCGCTGCCGTCCGGCGGCCTTTGCCAGTAGCAGATTCGCAACGTTCGCGCACGCGATCAACAGCACAAACGCAACCGCGCCCAACAGGATAAGCAGCGTAGGGCGCAACTGGCCCACGGTATCCTCGAGCATCGAAAACACGGCGATGCTTTCGTCCGCATTCATCTCCGGATATTGCCGGGCCAGCCGCGAGCCAATGGTCTGAAACTCGGCACGCGCCTGTTCCAAAGTTACGCCGCTTTTCAACCGTCCGATTGCGCGGAAGCGGTGAAAATCGCGGCGGGCTTTGGTTGGATTGTCGAGCGCGAATGGCGCCCACATAGTCGCTTGCGGCGGATACTGGAAGCCTTCCGGCATCACGCCGATCACGGTTCGCGGACGGCCGTCCAGTAGCAGGCTCTGTCCGATGATTTTCGGATCGGCGCCGAAGCGCTGCTTCCAAATCCCGTTCCCAAGAATGACGACGCCGTCGCGGCCCGGTTGATCTTCGTCGTCGGTGAACACCCGGCCGAGCACCGGCGAAACTTCGAGAGCGGCAAAGAATCCGCGATCGCAAATCGCTCCGATGTAGCGTTCCGGTTCATTCTCATTCGCCGTCAGGTTGAACGTGTTTTGCTGGTAAGCTCCAATATCCGCGAATACGTGATTCTGCGCTTTCCAATCGTAATAGTTGCCGGGAGCGACGGGAAACTTCGGGAAATTGCGCTTGAGATTCGTTTCCCAAACGTTCACAATTTGTCCGGGCCGCGGAAATGGCAGCGGACGCAGCAGCACTCCATCGATCACGCTGAACATCGCGCTATTGGCGCCCACGCCCAATCCGAGCGCAAGCACCGCGGCAAGAGTAAACCCAGGATTTTTCCGAAGCGTCCTGAACGCGAATTGCAGATCTTGGAATAAAGTCATTGCGAAGCCTTCAACAGGATACCCTTGTAGACGCCGCCGGCGGCAAACTGTTAGTCGTGTGGGGCAGGATGGTATCCTGCGGCCGATTGTTAATCGGCCTGTCGCTGAGAAGCGTCACCGGACAGGCCGATTACCAATCGGCCCGCAGATTGACAATCTGCCCCACATGAGTACCTGGTAGCCTCGCATGCGATCCTGAATCCAGTGCAATACGAAGCGATTCTGTTTGATTTCGACGGCGTCCTGGTGGACAGCGAGCCGGTCCACTGCGAATGCTGGCAAGAGATTCTGGCGCCGTACGGTTTGCAGTTGGATTGGGAAACATACTGCCGGCACGGCATCGGCTCGGTGGACCGGCTGTTGCTCGCGCGGCTCTGCAATCAGGTCAGCCCACCCATCGAACTGGAGCGCCTCGTCGCCGAATACCCGCGCAAGCGAGCGCTGTTCCAAACGCGCATGCTGGAGCGCGAGGCGTTCTCCGCCGACGTCTTGGAACTGATTCCGCAATTGAGCGAGTATCAGCTCGCAGTGGTCACGTCCAGTGGCCAGGCCGAAGTTGAATCGATCCTGATTCACGCCGGCATCCGTGAGCACTTTCGCGTGGCGGTCTTTGGCGGTGACGTCAAAAAACACAAGCCCGATCCTGAACCCTACCTGCTTGCCGTTGAGAGGCTAGGCGTAAAAACGGCCCTGGTGGTTGAAGATTCCGACGCGGGAATAGCAAGCGCAACGGCGGCCGGCCTGGATGTTCTCCGTATCCACAAGACATCCGACATGCCAACAAAGTTGCGCGAACGGCTACGACTCAACGGATCACCGCGCCGCACCGGGACGTTCTGACAGCATTCCCAGCAACTCGTAAATCGAGATCAAGCCGGTATTCAGCATCCGCTCGCCGGTCCCCACCTCGGACGGCACAACGGTGGAATCCGCGCCGTAACCGCCGCGCACCGCAGCGGCTATAGTCGGAAAATATGCGAAGTAGCCGTTCGTGTATCCCAACAGAAACGAATTTCGCACCGGACTCTTGGCGCGTAACTGCATCTGAAACTCGACGAAGGGCTCGCCGGGCATTCCTACGAATGCCAGATTGTGTTCCGGCGACGAGAAATTCAGCAGCAACGTTGTGACCGGCATCTCCATGTGTTCGCGCAGCAGACGCGCGGCGCGCCCGCCTTCGATGTGATAGCGATCGCGAAGCACAGCGCGCAATTTATCCAGGTCCCACCGGTTCGCGACGCTCAAGACGACCGTCTTCGATTGAATGCGCAGGTTCCCGGGCGTGCGCGTCGTAACAGCTTTCGCCACGCGCACGGCTTCCACGCCCAACAGCCGTCCGGTCTGCTTCATCATTCCAACCGCGTCTTCGATCAGCGGCGTCTTATCGTAATAAGGATTGATGTCGCCCGGCGCGCCCTGCAGGAAAAACGCCATGACGCCGCCGCCCATTTCTTGCTCGATGTAACGGCGCATCTCCGACGGGTAGTCGGCCGAATAGTTCAGATTCTCCGGACCCAGCACCACCGGATGACAAGCGTAATTCACCAGCACCGCCAAAGGCGTCCCATCGCGCCGATCGATCCGGATCACGCCCACCGTCGGGTCCACGGGAAACGTAGTCGAGACCTTGGTTTCATTCCGCCAAAACATTTGCACCGAGCCATCAGGCAGCAAATAGCGGCGATTGAATCCGAGATAGATTTGTCCCCACCCGTTCCCGATACGCGCCGCAACCATCGATCGCGACGCCGCCTCAATGGCGCCGGCAACCCTGGGAATAGCGTGTTGCGCGGCTTCGGGCGCCTCCGAATAAGTAGGACCCGAATGCGTATGCGAAGCGTGAAAAATCACCTCGTCGACCCGCCCGCGAACGGCTCGCCGGATTTCATCCATAATCGGCGGATCGAATGGAAAGCACAGATCGAGTGTCACGAACGCGATGGTCCGCGTGCCATCGGATAACGCGAGGACGCGCGCCTCCAGCGGATCGAGCGTGCCAGTGGAATAGCGCACGCCATAGCCCGCCATCGGGAGTCCGGTGGGCGGATCCAGATTCGCCTTGGCTACACCAGCGCGAAATTCCGCCGCGTGCAGAAAAACTGCTGTAATGAAAATGAGCAGGCTTCGCATTAATACCTCGGGTAATTTCAGTACCGATTCCGAGTCGCGCCCGTCAGGAAGCGGTTTGAACCTTTTTCAGAGCTCTCTTCCTTACTCTCGTCCAAGTCTAACCGGTGTTCCTGAAAGTTCCTCGCGCCACCGCCTTAGCATTTGGAAGTCCTGCTCATCCAGCTCTATGCGGAATCCAACCCCACTTTTCTCCAAGAGATCCAGAAATTGTATGCGTGTGAGCCCAAGCATCGTCCCCGCTTCCCCGGTGGTGATCAAGTCGTCGGCATAAAGAAAGCTTCAAGACAGCTTGCTCCTTCGCGGAACGGACCAGTTCCGTCTCCGCGTTCTTATCGAGCGCGCCGTCTGGAACTTCCAGCTCAAATGTGATCTTCATGAACTGCGCTTCGATCCCATTCTATCGACTGCCAGGATTAATACCTCGGGTCCGGCAAATCTTTCAGCAATCCGCGCAGTTCAAAGAGCTTCACCACGGCCCGATCCACCAGGCGTTCGCCCGTGCCCACTTCTACGGTTGTGTTGTAGTCCGCACCATACCCGCCTTCCACCGACGCCACAATTGTCGGAATGTATCCAGCCCAAACGCCACCGGCCGAATACGAATATCCAAACAACATCGCATTCGCGCACTCCGCTTTCCCGCGAAATGTAATCTGGTGCTCCACGAATGGCTCGCCCGGAAATGCGGCAAAGCACAGCGCGTCACCGAATGCCCCGGCCGTCCAGCCGATCGCGATCTTTTCATTCGGCCGCCAGCGATTCTTAACGTCCGTGATCTCCGACGCCGTGCGTAGCGCACCCAAGAAAACGCGTGCGCGGCCGAGAATCGACGTCACATATTTCCCCAGCTCCTGACCCATCTCCTCCACCGCCTGAAACCCCCGTCCAGCCACAGGTTCCTTATCGCGATAAGGATTGATGTCGCCGGCGCCGCCCTGCACAAACAGGCACAGCACGCCCGGAATATTCGACTCCACGTAGCGCCTCATGGCCCCCGGATAATCGGCCGAGTATTCGAGATTGTCCGGCCCAAGGATTGACGGATGACAAGCGTAGTTCACAATCACCGCGCGCGTTTTGCCATCCGCGTCTTTCACCACTAGCACGTTGACGGTCGCGTCCAGCGGATGAGAGGGCAGCTTCTCCGCGTTGCGCCACCACATAGTAGCCCGGCCATCCGCCACTTTGCGCCGGTTGAATCCCAGGTAGATGTGTCCACTCGATACCGCTAACGATGCCGGAAACGCAGCGGCTTTCGCTTTGCCGATCGCGTCCACCATTTTGTCTTCGGCCTCTGTGTACCAGGGCGTGCGCGCCTCCCAGGTCAATGGTCCGGAGTGCGTGTGCGACACGCTGATAATTGTGTTCTTGATTCCGAACTTCTGTCTGGCAAGTTCACCGACGCGAGTGGAAACGAACGATCTCAAGTCGCACGTCACCAGCGCGAGACTATTTTCGCCCGACTCGATGACCAGCACCGTGGCATACAACGGATCGTGGGTTCCC
>DATDHK010000333.1:0-2937 GCA_036521635.1 Bryobacteraceae bacterium
TCGATCGCCGCGACGGTGAACGCTTCCATGGAACACGCCGTGCAGAGAGGCGCGCTGATTCCGGCGACGGCGCGCGCGGCCACCGTAGCTTTACGGTCCGTGGCGAGCGGCAGAAAACCCCAGAATGTGAGTGGAACCTCGCCGTTCAAAGTGACCAGCGCATGCCGGGAACTTGCGCCGCCGCCTGGGCCCGAGCCTTCCGCTGCGAGCGCGTCTTGCAGAGTTGTGAAGTAGGCCGGATCGGGCGCGTTGCTGGCGAGAGAACCGTTGCCCTGTCCAATCACGAGCGATCCGAAATGGTACTTGTTGCCGAAGCCCGTGGAATTATCGAGCGTCAGCCGCGCGGCATCGTTGGCGTCCGTCAAAGCCTGATCGGTGCCGATCAATCGCTGCGCGGCGGCCAGCGCCATGGAATTAGCGGCGGCCTTCAGTGCACCCTTCGCGAGATAAAGCTGCCCCAAATCGATCGCGAACCCAATGAGCCCGAATAAAACCGGGACAAGGATAACGAGCAACTGCACAGTGGCAGCCCCGCGGCGCGCCACAATACGTCTAGTTATTCGGTTTTGGTTCCTGATGCCCACGAGGTCCTACAAATTCCGGTTGCTTCTTGCCCTTCGCCCCTTTTTTCTTGGCCTTCTCTTGCTCCACAGTCGGCAAAAACGGCTCGATCGTATCCGGCAACTTAGCCTTCTCGTCCGGCGACAACGGCCGAACAAACCGCGGCGTGATCACCACCAGCAACTCATCGTTCGTTTTGGTAGTCGACCGGCTGCGGAACAATTGACCCAGCACAGGAATATCGCCGAGCCATTTCACCTTATTAATAGCCTGGATAACTCGATTGTCGATCAGCCCCGCGATTGCGAAACTCTCGCCGTCCTTCAGCACCACTTCTGTCTCGGCGCGTCGCGTCGTCAGCGCCGGAATCAGGAAACCCTGCAACTGTACGGCGTTGGTGAAGTCCAGCGAGCTGACCTCCGGCCTCACCTTCAGATTGATGGCGCCGCTCGACGTAACGGTCGGCGTGAAATCAAGCTGTACACCGAAAGGCTTGAACTGCACCGTGACCACCGGCGCAACGGCCCCGCCCGTAGTGGTCGCGGTAATCGTGGGGAACGGGAATTGACCACCCGCCACGAAGCTGGCGTCTTTGCCTTCCAAACAAATCAAGTTAGGCTCGGCCAGAATCTGCAATAAATTGCGGCCTTGCAGCGCGCGGATAGTCGCTCCAATATTCAAATCCGGCCGGAACACAAAGAGGTTCAAGAGATCCGAAAAATTGAAAGACGTGTTTGAAAAATTCTGATCCTGAAATTGAAGCTGGCTGACCCGCGGCTGCGCGAACTGCTGCGTGCTGGTTTCGCCAATAGTGGTGGAGTTGCGGCTGAACAAGTTGAAGCCGAGGTCGGACAGATGCTGCCGGTCGATGCTCGCGAATTTCACTTGCAACAGAATCTGGCGTGGCTCGGCGGCGGGCGGCAGCGCCAGCAAATTCACGACTGTCTTGGCGTGAGTGGACGCCAGCGCCTGCGCGCGTTTGCTGTCGTCGGCGTTCAATGCCGTGCCGGTCAACACAAGCGTATCGGTGTTGCCGGTGACATTCGCCGTGGGAACACTCGCCTGGATCATCCGCCGCAGCGCATCCAGATCACTCGTATCAGTGGTCACGCTGATGTCGTACGTGGCCGGCAACGACCCGGCTTCCCAGATCACGAGCGTAGTCTTGCCGGCGCTTTTGGCATTCACCATCACCTCGCGCGGTCCCACCACCACCGCGTCGGCGATCTTCGGCTCCGCCAACACAACGCGCGAAACATCGTTCGAGAACTGCAAGAGGTGGCCCTTGCCCACCACCAACGCAAGATTCCGGGGCGGCAGCGTCTGCGCCATCAACCCAACGCAAACACTCATCACGATGCTGCAATACCGCATCATTGAAAGACTTCCTGCACGTGCTTGTCACCCCGAAAAACGTCGACCACCAAGCGTTTCGGCGTTTCCTTTTTTTCCTCTTTCGGCTTGGGTTGCTGGCCGGTCAACTCGGCCCAAACTTTCGGATCGCGCACATTCGGAATATTGCCGCGCGGCCGCCCACGCCGGACATCCACATCCAACGATTCAGCGGTGGTGGGCTCGCGATCCTCGGTGGCCGCATGATCCAGCGGATTGCGCAGCGACAAACTAACCTTGCCCTGGTTCTTCGCCAACTCGATTTTCCGCGCCTGCTCCGGCGTCACCAGCAACGTGGCCGCCTGCGACTGTGGACGGCTTGCCTTCGGATCGATGGATGCGTTCTGCGATACTTCCGTAATTCGCCCCACCGACAGAACGATGATGTCTTCCAGGATCGTTGTAGTCACCGCTTCCGCCATCGTTCCCGGCCGCGTGAACAACACGTCAACGTGCGAACGCGGCTGAATCAGTCCCGCGACGCCGCTTGAATCGTTGATCTGAACGGAAATCGCCCGCATACCCGGATCGATGGTGGAGGCCAAACCCTCCGCGCCTTTGGAACTGGTCAGTCTGGAAGTGGTCAGCGTTTCGTTCGCATTCACCGGAAACAACAGCACGCGATCGAGCACCGAAGCTTCATCCAGGATCGCGGTACGCGGCAGCGACTTCTCTGGCAGCCGAACCAAACGAATGTCGCCCTTCTTAAGCCGCGTGCCCGCGGGCAAGTCACGCGTCACCGCAACGCAGTTCAACGTCTTCTCAGTCTTAGGTGTCTGAGTCTGTGCATACAGAAACCAAACCAGCAGCGCCGCCGCGATCCAAGCCCCACCGAAGATCATTAACAATCTCTGACGATCCATAATTCCGCCTCACCGCTGAAGAGAAGCAAATTTGTTCAAGCTGGCACATTGGTAATTTTTGTGGGGCAGGTTGTTAACCTGCGGCCGATTGGCAATCGGCCCATCCGGTGAAGCCAACAAC
>DATDHK010000334.1:0-6075 GCA_036521635.1 Bryobacteraceae bacterium
GGGCGTTGCCGCAAGGGCCGCCAGCTCGCCGCGCAACTCGCCGGCGGACACCGCGACTACTGCCGCGCGCCGGCCGAAATGCGACCGCCGAACGGCTTGCGCATGCGCCAGCGCCGCCACGGAAACATCATCGGGGCGATCCGGATTGGAATGATCCAGGAACGAGACCCAGTCGCGCGCCAGGCCGCCCAGCGCCGCTCCAGTGTGCGCCGAGAGAACGAACAATTCCGGCCTTCGATCGGCGGGCTGGGTTTGACGCGGGGCAGGCAGTCCGGACTCTTCGACAATCATGTGAGCGTTCGCGCCGCCAAAACCGAAAGAGCTGAGCGCCGCGATCCGTCGTCCCGGCGCGGGTATTTCCCATGATTTACGCCGTTGCGGAATCACCAGGCGGCTGCCATCGAGCGCAATGCCCGGATGCAGTGTCTGAAAATGGACTTGCGGCGGAATCTCACGACGCGATAGAGCCAGCACCAGCTTGATGAAGCTGGCCACGCCCGCCGCGGATTCCAGGTGGCCCACGCTCGCTTTGACCGATCCCAGATGGCACGGCCCGAGCGCCGCATCGCCGCCATACACCCGGCGAATCTGCCCGGCTTCCACCGGATCGCCCGCGCACGTGCCGGCGCCATGAGCCTCCACGAAAGTCACATCGCTTGCCCGGCATCCGGCGTCCGCCAAAGCCTTCTCCATCACTTCACGCTGGGCATCCGCATTCGGCGCCGTGATTCCGCGGCTCCGTCCATCCTGATTGATTGCCGATCCGCGCACGTAGGCCAGGGTCTTGTCGCCGTCGCGCGCCGCATCTTCGCCGCGTTTCAGCACCACCAGCCCGCAGCCCTCCGACCGAACGTAACCGTCGGCGCGCGCATCAAACACTTTGCAACGGCCGTCGGGAGCCATCATATTGAACTGCGAAAGCGCGATGGTGGTGCCCGGAGAGAGGATCGCGTTCACGCCGCCCGCGATGGCCATCGAGCATTCGCCGTTGCGAAGACTTTGCACCGCCATATGCATTGCCGTGAGCGATGAAGAACAGGCCGTGTCGATGGCCACGCTCGGACCACGCAGGTTGAGCGTGTACGACAACCGGTTGGCGGCAATGCTGTGCGCCGAGCCCAGTCCGCTATATGCGTTGTAACCTTCCAACCCCGGTCTGGTCTTGATCTGAACGTGCAGATAGTCGGTAGTCGAAATGCCGATGAATACTCCGGTGTCTGATCCGTTCAAGCGCTCCTTCGTTACGCCGGCGTGCTCCAGCGCCCTCCAGGCCACCTCCAACACCAGGCGCTGCTGCGGATCCATCTCCACTGCCTCATGCGGCGCGATGCCGAAAAACCCGGCGTCGAAGCGGTCGATTGCGTCGATGAATCCGCCCCAGCGAGTGTTCATTTTCCCTGGGACGGCCGGATTCGGATCGTAGTAGAGGTCGCTATCCCAGCGATCCTGAGGCGCCACTTGAATGGCGTCCGCGCCTTCAGCCAGCAGGGTCCAGAAGGAGTCGAGATCGTTCGCTCCTGGAAATCGGCAGGCCATTCCGATAACGGCGATGTCGCGCGCCGGATTTCGCCCGGGTTGTGCGGGCGGTGTCTCACGCGGCGCGGCGGAAACACTCTTCCGCCAAATAACACTTCGCTCGAGCGTCGCGTCCAGCCACGCTTCGCGGCACGCCCGCCGGGAAATCTTGCCACTGGAGGTTCGCGGGATGCTGCCTCGCTTGACGAACGCCACCGACACTGGCAAACCGTGAGCCTCGCTGATAGCTGTTTCAATTGCGGCCGCGGCTTCGGCGAGTCCCTCTTGTGAGCTCTTGGCTTCCACCACCAGCATCGCTTGTTCTGTTGCCGGCCCGGGGATCGAAAAACACGCCAGGGAGTCCTGCCGCGGAAGATCGTACGCCGAGGCGGCTGATTCCTCAAGATCCTCCGGATGATAGTTCACCCCGCGCACGATGATCAGATCGCTCTTGCGGCCCGTCACTACCAGATCGCCGCCGGAAACGAAGCCCAGGTCGCCAGTGCGAAGAAATAGCCGCTCGCCATCGCCGCTTCGCAACGAAACTCGAGCCGCGCACGTTGCCTCCGGGGCCTGGTGATAGTCCTCTGCGACCGAGCATCCGGCGATCGCAATTTCGCCGCACTCGCCTTCGGCCTGCTCTGCACGGCCGTCCTTATCGAGAATGCGCACTTCGATCTCGGGCGCCAATTCGTAGCACAGCCGCGCTGGATCGCCGCGCGATGCCCACCCGTCCGGCCGCTTGCCCCCAGCCACGAACAGCGTCGCTTCCGCCAGACCATAGCAAGGAAGAAACGCAGTGCGTGCGAAACCGTGCGCAGCGAACCGGCTGGCGAACTGTTCCAGCACATGTTCCGGGATCGCTTCGGCGCCGCAATAGGCATTACGCCAGCAGGATAGATCCAAATTCGCCGGCGTCTCGCCGCTGTGCCGAGCGCAAAGCTGGTAAGCAAACGGAGGAGCGCCGCTGTCGGTCGCGCGATAACGGGCGATCGCCTCCAGCCAGCTCAATGGATTCCGGGAGAACATCGCCGGCGAAGCCAGAACGCTCAATCCGCCCGCATAAAGCGGCTCGAGCACATGACCCACCAGGCCCATGTCATGATGCAGCGGCAACCATCCGAAGCCGCGTACATTTTCATCGTGACCAAATACGCGAGCTATCAGCGCGAGATTCGCAAGCAGATTGCGATGCCGGATTACGACACCTCTCGGATTCGCCGTGGAACCTGAAGTGAACTGAAGATAGGCGGGGGTTTCGCCATCAACCGCCGGGCGCCTCCAGTCCTGTGCCGCGCGTTCATCGCCGGGATCTTCGATGGCTGCGCGATCGTCCAGCGCCACCAGCGTGCAGGTGTTGGGCAGTTCCATCGATCCCGCCGCTTCGAAGCTCTCCTCCGCGACATACAACCGCCGGGGCGCGGTCATCGCGATAATACGTTGCAGACGATCCAGACTGCGCCGATCCTTCCTGTGGCGCGGCGCCGGGCTCAGGACGGGAACGACGCCGGCTTGCAAACAACCGAGAAATGCCAGCACAGCGGCAGGTCCCGAAGAAGCTGCGATTACGACGCGCTCTGCCCGAGCGGCCTGAGTCTGCAAACGGCCGGCGAATGCGCGACTCTTCGTCAGCAGGAGGCTGTAGCTGAGACGGCACAGTTCCCCGCCATCATTGCCCAGGAACTGAAACGCTGTCTTGTGGGGATTCGCGGCGGCTCGAACGTTCAAGATATCGATCAGATTCAGACAATTTCCGTCCACGTTCAACCACGCACGCCGGAATACGGCTAAATAATTCGGGAGAGTTCGCGAAAGCAAGGATATCATACGAAACCGCCTGCAATCCCAACTAAGAAGGCAGCCGGATTCCCTGGGCCCTCCGTCCATGGAAATTAATCAGCGGCGGTTATTGCAGGTATCCTGTATAGCAGGTTCGATGATACGAAACATCACCACCGCAGCCATTCTTTTCCTGGCAGCTCTCCCAGGCGCCGGCCAGACCGCGGGCTACAAGGCGCCTCGTACGCCCGACGGCCACCCCGATCTGAACGGTATCTGGCAGGCCCTGAATAGCGCGAATTGGGACATTGAGGATCATGCGGCGGCGCCGCCACTGCTGGCCGCACTCGGTGCGGTGGGCGCAGCTCCGCCCGGTCTCGGCGTCGTCGAAGGCGATGGCATTCCTTATCAACCCTGGGCTGCGGCGAAAAAGAAAGAGAACTATAAGAACCGTCTGACTGCCGACCCCGAAGTGAAATGTTATCTGCCGGGCGTGCCGCGCGCCACGTACATGCCACAACCGTTTCAGATCGTTCAAGCATCGAAGTCCATCATGATCGCCTATCAGTACGCCAGCGCCGTGCGCACCATCCCCATGGAAGGCGCCGGACCAAGCCCCGCCCCGAGTTGGATGGGATGGTCGGTCGGCCATTGGGAAGGGGAAACGCTGGTGGTGGATGTGACGGATTTCAACGACCAGACTTGGTTCGACAGGGCCGGCAATTTCCATAGCGACGCCTTACATGTGGTGGAACGCTATACTGCCCGAAGCCCGGACACCATCAACTATGAGGCGGCCATCGAAGACCCCAAGGTATTCACGCGACCCTGGAAGATGAGTATGCCCCTGTATCGACGCGTCGAAAAGAACGCGCAACTATTGGAATTCAAGTGCGTGGAGTTTTCCGAGGAGGTGATCTATGGGCATCTTCGCAAGAAACCGGGCAAGTGAATCCGTAGCTTTATTGGGACTGATCGCAACACTGCTTTTCCTGCCGATACAGGGCGCGGGCCAGACCGCGAAGCCTTGGACTCCAAAACGTACGCCGGACGGCCAACCTGACCTCCAGGGATTCTGGTCAAATTCCAGCATCACGCCGATGGAGCGCCCGGCCGCCCTGGCCGGCAGGGAATTCTACACGGAGCAGGAACAGGCGGAGAACGAAAAACGGGCGCAAATTCCGCAAAGCGTCACAGTCCTCGGCGGAACCTTGGCGCATTACGACTTTGTTCAGTTCGGACTCGACCTGACGCAGGCCAAACGCGCAGTCACCCGCCGGACTTCGCTGGTGGTGGATCCGCCGGACGGGAAAATTCCTCCCCTGACGCCGGAGGCGCGAAAGAGAGCGGCCGACCGTGGTGAAGCGCGCAAGCGCAGCGGCGCCTACGACGGTCCGGAAAACCGGGGGCTGCAAGAGCGTTGCATCTTGACCGGTGCCGAGGGTCCGCCCATGCTTCCGGAAGCCTACAACAGCAATCTTCAGATTATCCAGGCGCCCGGCTACGTGGCCATTCTGCAAGAGGAAATCCACGATGTGCGCATCATTCCTTTGAGTGGGCCCCTGAGCGGCCGCCCGCATATTGGCCCCGGGCTCCGTCAGTTGCGGGGCGACTCGCGCGGCCGTTGGGAGGGCCAAACGCTGATCGTCGATACCACCAATTTCACGGACAGAACCAACTTCCGTGGGTCCAGTGAAGCCCTGCACCTGGTGGAACGCTTCACGCGATTGGACGAGGACACGATTCTGTACCAGTTCACCGTCGAAGATCCGGCGACGTGGGCCAAACCTTGGACCGCCGAGATTCCGATGACGAAGATTGAAGGCCCGCTTTATGAGTTTGCCTGCCACGAAGGGAATTACGGTCTGGCGAACAGCCTCAGTGCTGCTCGCGCCCAAGAGAAAGCTGCCGAAGACGCAGCGAAGAGGAATGCAAAGTAATATGAAGCCGATGCGAATCACACCATCGGTAGTGGCGGCTTTCTGCGTTTGTGGGCTCCTGGCGAGCATGCCACTATGGGCGCATCACGCCTTTTCCGCCGAATTCGACATCAACAAACCCCTTAAGCTCAAGGGACCCGTCACGAAATGGGAGTTGATTAATCCGCACTCCTGGATTTATCTTGACGTCAAGGGTTCGGACGGAGCGGTTATCAATTGGATGGTGGAGGGCGGCAGCCCGAACTCTTTGTTCCGGCTCGGCTTCACTAAGAACTCTCTGCCTCCGGGAACCGAGATCGTCGTCGATGGCTATCAAGCCAAGGACGGAAGCAATCGAGCAGTGGGCGCGATGCTCACGTTCCCCGATGGGCGGAAGCTGTTTCTCGGAAGTTCTGCCCCTGGCGCCAAACCCGATTCGTCCGACGGACAAGGCAAGAAATAGTTTTCTGTCGAGTGCATCAAGAAGGAAGGCGTCAGCCGAGCAATACCAAATTGATCGAAGCGGCCCTTGCGGAACAAGTCCCGCTGCCGCGAGCGCCTACTCCGGAACCATCCCGATCGTCCCCAGCCACGTCTCCACCAGCTTAGGCCATCGCGTTATCGGAAACTTCGTGGGGCGCAGCCCAAAGGCATGCTTGCCTTCCGCGTATAAATGCATTTCTACGGGAACCCCCGCGTTCTTCAGCGCAATGTAGTAAACCAGTGAGTTGTTGATATTGTCCACGTTATCATTCTCGGCCTGCAGCAAAAAGGTGGGCGGCGTCTGGCGGGTGACAGGAACATCCGGATTTAACTCAAACTTCCTATTGGAATTCCAGAGATGCCCCGGATAAAGAGCCAC
>DATDHK010000335.1:0-9436 GCA_036521635.1 Bryobacteraceae bacterium
ATGGACACAGTGTCGATCCCGGTGATGGCCAAGGCTCGCATCGGGCACTTCACCGAAGCGCGCGTGTTAGAAGCGCTGCGCGTGGATTACATCGACGAAAGCGAAGTGCTGACGCCCGCCGACGAAGAGCACCACATCGACAAGCGAGATTATAAGGTGCCCTTCGTGTGCGGCGCGCGGAATCTAGGCGAGGCTCTGCGCCGCATCGCCGAGGGCGCCGCCATGATCCGCACTAAGGGCGAGGCCGGCTCGGGCAACATCGTCGAAGCCGTGCGCCACATACGCACCATCGTCAAGGAGATGAAGCAGCTCACTGTGCTGGGGCCCGAAGAGCTGGTCGCCGAATCGAAACGGCATCAGGCGCCGCTGGAGCTGATCCAATATGTCGCCGAACACGGCAAGCTGCCGGTGCCGAACTTCTCCGCGGGCGGAATCGCGACACCGGCCGACGCCGCGCTGGTGATGCAATTGGGCGCTGAAGCGATCTTCGTCGGCTCGGGTATTTTCAAATCGTCGGATCCGGAAGCGCGCGCGAAAGCCATCGTCAAGGCGGCCACATATTTCAACGATCCGGTGAAACTTCTGGAGGCCAGCGAAGAGCTCGGGCCGGCCATGTTCGGTATCGACGTGGCGAAGCTGGAAGAGTCCGAACTGCTGCAAACTCGGGGTTGGTGATGAAGAAGGTCGGCGTGCTGGCGTTGCAGGGCGATTTCGAGGCGCATGAAAAAGCCCTCGCGCGGGCGGGCGCCGATCCGGTTGAGGTGCGCAGCGCCGGCGATCTTCAGGAGCTCGATGGCCTGGTGATTCCGGGCGGCGAAAGCTCCACCATGTTGAAGCTGCTCGAGGTCGAGAATCTCATGGAGCCGCTGCGCGAGTTTGGCGCGCGCCGGCCGGTCTTTGGAACGTGCGCCGGCGCGATACTGCTCGCCAACGAAGTTCTGAATCCTTCGCAAGCCTCGCTCGGGCTGATGGACATCGGCGTCGAACGCAACGCCTACGGGCGCCAGCTCGATAGCCGCATCGCGCAGCTCAGGACGGAGGGACAGGACACCGATCTGGAGGCGGTGTTCATCCGCGCGCCTATCATCCGGCGCGTCGGCGAGGATGTGAAAGTGCTGGCGCGCTATCAGGGCGATCCTGTGTTAGTGGAACAAGGCCGTCACATGGTGGCGACGTTTCATCCGGAATTGACCGCCGATTCGCGCGTGCACCGGATGTTCCTCGATAAGATGGAGTAAGTGTCTTCCACTCGAGTTCTGTTCCTGTGCATTGGAAATTCCTGCCGCAGCCAAATGGCGGAGGGCTTCGCGCGCGCCTACGGTTCCGATGTGATCGCGCCGCTAAGCGCCGGACTTGCGCCGGCGATGTCCATTGCTCCGCTGACCCGCGCCGTGATGCTCGAGAAAAATATCGACATCGGCGATGCGTTTCCCAAGGGAATCGACTTCGTCATCCGGCAAGGCGCCGATTTGATCGTCAACATGTCCGGCCGCAAGCTGCCGGCGCAATCGGCAGTGCAGGTGGAAGATTGGGAAGTGCGCGACCCTATCGGCCAGAGTGAAGACGTTTACCGCACGGTCCGCGATCAAATTGAGCAGCGAGTGATGCGCTTGATCCTGGCGATGCGCGCGCGGGATGCGGAAGTTGACACCCGCCGCCGCCCTCCCCGACAATGAAATAGCTCCCACACGTGCGGATGTGGCGGAATTGGCAGACGCGCATGGTTCAGGTCCATGTACTCGCAAGGGTGTGAAGGTTCAAGTCCTTTCATCCGCACCAGATTTCGATTGGTAACGCTTCAACGCCGCTTGTCGAAAACCCGCGTAATTAAGGCCTTCCCCTGCTTGCCGCGATATTCCAGTTCGTCGACCACTTTGTTTCCGTCTTCCGATAGAACCCAGGTCTCGGTCTGATCCGACGGATGATCGCTGTCCGGATTGAAAAGCGTCGTGATTACCAGCGACGAACCCTTCCATTCCGCCGATACGACGCCCGCGGCGTTGCTTTCGTAGCCCGCGCCGCCAATCGTAAGATCGACCTCGAAGCCACCCTTCTTGCCATTCCTTTCCGTCTCCACCTTGTAGCTCAACTTGTCTCCCTTTTGTTTGACGGTGCGGACGAAATGGTCCGGCATATTCGGCTTATTCGCGCGGTAGTTGCTGTCAGCGGAATTCAAGATCCAGGCGCCGGAAAAATCCGGATGCGTTTGGGACGCGGCGCAGAGTGTCAACGCCAGCGCCACGACTGCCATGCGTGTGAAATGGTTCACTGCTCTTCTAGACGGTTGAAGAGTCGAAATGTTTGTTTCAAAACTCTAATCGGGCTTGAAAGGCGATCATGCGGGGTGAGCTGTCGCCGCCCAGGGCGACGCCTAGCAAACCGGTCGGGGGCTTGCCCGGAATTCCCGCATACCCCAACATCGGAAGACCGAAATTCGGAACGACTCTCGACGCCGCAGACACAGAGTGTCCGCGCCACGGGACGGGCTAGATGAAAGGTACGAGATTTCCGGCGCCCTACACTAGCCGCCAGTCCCTAGCCCCCAGTCCCAAGTTACTCGAACATCTTCGGCGCGACCGTCACCCGCACGCGCACCGGCGCCGCCCCAGCCTCGTCCGCCGTGAACTCCAAATCGAACGCGCCGAAGAACGGACTAACGATGTCCCAGTAGAAGACACCCGTTTCCGGATCGAGCGTCGAGCCCAATGGCAGCACTTGCGTCTCGTGCGCCAAGCGCAGGTAGCCGTCGTGCACCGCGCCCAAATGCAGCTCGATGCGCTCCGTTTGTTGAACGGTGATTTCGAAAATACCTTCTTTGTTGGGCGCCACATGCTCCAGCGGAGCATTCAGGCCGTTGCGCCGCATGGAAACGTTCCGATCGCCGGCGCGTTTGCGCTCTACCACGCCGCCCTCGACGCCAACCGGCCGGATACGATTGGCCGCCGCCGACATCACCGATTGGCCATCCTCCGGCTGATTGGTAACGCCGTTCGCGACCATGAAGTAGCGGCTGCCGATTCCCTCGGCCCGCGCGCCGTTGTCGGTCACGTTCCACGAAATCGAGTGCAGGCCGTTCGCCAGCAGAGTAGTGTTGATGCGGAAGAAACCAACCGCCCCGTTGCTGTTTTGATAGTTGGGGAACAGCGTTGCGATATCGCTGCGGAACTGATTGTAGGTGGGATGTCCGGCCTGCACCACGCCGTCGATTACGACGAAGATGGTGGACCCGTCAATAGGGATGATAAACGGTTGCGGCGTCAGCGCCCAACCGAAGTTGACGTAGTTCGTGCCGAAAATCGTGTCGCCCTGCAGCGGTGTATCGATGGTTCCGAACGGCTTCATGGCGGTGGCGTTGGTGCAGGTGATGACCACGCCCGACGAGCCTCCGACCTGATTCAATTCAGTGATGTTGCCGGAGCCGTCGAAAGCAAACGCGTGCAAACGGAATGTCCCGTTGCCGCTGTTCGGCAGGAAGTTGGTGAGCAACTGATAGCCCCATCCGGCCCGATTGGCATTCGGGAAAGTCGGGAACATGGCCGCCACGTCGGGACGGGCGCCGGGCACAAAAGTGGCCGTTCCAATAAACACCAGGCCGAAATTTCCAGTGGATTCGTTGAGCACCGGATCGCGATAGATTTCGACTTTAGTGACGCCTATATTATCGAGGGCCCATCCGCTAACCGGGATTGCGCCCACAATGTTGGTGGTTCCGCTGACCGGCACGTCGAAAAATCCGAAAGGAGCGCTGTTATCCACGGTGCCGCTTTGAATGATGGTGTAGCTCTGTCCGGCCACGGAAATGGCGCCGGTGCGCGTGACGCCGGTGTTGTTCGCGGAAACATTGTAGGAAGCCGTTCCGCTGCCGGTGCCGAACGGAGTGAGGTTCGTGATCCAGTCGATATTGCTTGTGGCCGACCAGGCGCAATTGCTGAAGCTGGCGGCGATTCCTACGCCTCCCGGGCCGCCCGCCACCTGGAAAGTAACCGGGGAAGGCGGACTCAGCGTGAAGCTGCAAACGGGCGCGCTGCTATCGGAGATGATGGCCACAAACGCATCGAACGCGCCGCCGCCGAAGGCCGCCTGTACGGCGCTCTGCACAAAGATGCCGCCGGTGGTGTATCCCGCCACATAGGCGAGACCGCTGGAATCGAATGTGATGCTGGTGCCGCTGTCAGTTTGGCCGCCGCCGAAATACGTGGCGTAAACATAGTTGTGGGACGACCCGGTCAATTTCGCAATCCACGCGCCGGACGCGGTGGTCTGCAGCGCATTTACAACCGGAAAATTAACAGAGGTCGTGAAGCCGGTGAGATACATGGTCCCCGACAGGTCGACTGCGATGGCGTTGCCGCTGTCGGCCCCCCCGCCGCCCAGATAAGTGGAAAACACCAGGTTTCCAACCGCGGTCAATTGAGATATGAAGGCATCCGAAGTCCCGCCGCCGTAGAAGCCCTGTACGGGATTTGACATCGGGAACGAGCCGCTGGTGGACCCGGTCACATAAGCGTTGCCGTTGGAATCGATCGCGATGCCTTGCCCGCTATCCGTTCCGGGGCCGCCGAGATAAGTGGAATACACCAGCGATCCCGTCGAGGTCAGTCTGGTCACGAAGACATCGCTGCCGCCTCCGCCAAAGCCGGGTTGGAAAGCGCCGGTAGTCGGAAAGCCGCCGGTAGTGGAACCCGTAAGAAAAACATTGCCGCCACTATCGGACGCGATGGCGTTGCTAAAATCGTTGCCGGCGCCGCCCAGGTACGTTGAATACCTCAAGGTGTCGCCTTTGTCATTGAGAGCGACTACGAATCCGTCGGACGTTCCACCGCCAAAAGCCGGCTGCAGGGCGGAGACTGTTGGAAACGATCCGGTGGTGGATCCGGTGATATACGCATTGAGGTTGCCGTCGATGGCGATGCCGGTGCCTCGGTCTTGTCCAATTCCACCAAGGTAGGTGGAGTAAGTCAGGCCGTCGCCTGTCGGATTCACCTTGGTGATAAATACGTCGCTGTTTCCTCCGTATAAGGATTGGACAGTAACGCTGAGCGGAAAATTAGCCGAGCTGGTGCTGCCCGTCACATACGCGCTGCCCTGGGCGTCCACCGCAATGGCCTGCCCGCTGTCGGTATTCGTTCCACCCAAATAGGTGGAGTAAACAATGGTAGTGCCCGCCTGATTCAGCTTGGTGACAAACGCGTCCATTGCGCCGCCGGAAAAGTTTGCGTGAAAAGCGTTGTTGTTGGGAAAGTTCGCGGAGTTGGTGGAACCGGTGATGTAGATACCGGTAAAGTTGGTCGCAATCCCGTTGGCCTGGTCCGACGCCGAGCCTCCCAGATACGTGCCGACCATGACCGATGGATCGATCACCAGCGGCTTGCGCATGTCGTAGCGCGCCACTTCGAACCCCACGCGATTGCGGCCTCGCAATGTAAAATGTCCGTCGATCAGGCTGCGCTCGTTGCCGGTCATTTGATAGATCACCGGCTTGCGCTGGAGAATCTCCGTGCCGGCGCCGCGGATCACCAGGTCGCCGTTGGATTGTTCCGTCATCGACTCCGCGCCGTCGAACTTAACGCGGATACGGCTGGGATCGGCGCCCGGCGCAACGGCGAGATCGTACTCCAGTTGACGCTGATTGCCGTAAACGATCAGGTCGATTCCCGGATATACGCCACGCATGGCAACCTTACTGTAGTTGGCTATGTGCGTGCGCCACTGCGAAGGATCGTTGCCGATGAAGTAGTTGGTGATGCCCGGAAGCTTATCGAGCGGTTCCAACCTGGCGTTCGGGTTCGCTCCCTCGAGCCTCATGCGGAGCGTTCCGCGCGACGAGTCTGGGCCCGCCAGGACCATTTCCTTGCCAGTCAAATAGAGGATGAATCCCGGTCCGTGCGTAAGGTATTTCACTTGCGGATCGGTTTGCCCTTTATTCTCCTCAAAGCTGAGCGGCAGCTTGGCGTAGGCGTCGCGCGCCTGCGTCGCAACTTCCGGATAGAGCGGAAGGCAGGAAATAATCAGAAAAAGACCGGGTTTCAACATCTAAGCCTCCATCAGCGAGCCTATAGGTCACACCCTGATAGGTGTAACGAGTATAGAATAGCACTCACCTTAGGGCAAGGGCCGGTAGGCGTTTGTCAACGCATGGCGGCGACATCCACATTTGGTGAGGTGAGGGGCTTCGAGAAAGGAGCGATCTCGAGGTTGGGGCATGATGGTGAAAGTGATCGAGGAATACCTTTGTCCATCACCAGGCTCACCGCCGGTTCTAAAGTAACCTCGTCAAGCGATCACCAAGCACCTGCGGGTGATGCAGCAAGCGGGTCTGGTGCGCAGCGCGCGGCACGGGCGCGAGAGTGTTTGGCAATTGGACCAGCACCGGCTGAGGGACGCGCGCCGGTATCTCGACCTGATTTCAAAGCAGTGGGACAACGCTCTTGGCCGGCTGCGCGAGTTCGTCGAACACTGAATTATTTCCGCCTGCCCAGCAAGTGATTTCCGATTACGCGGTATTCCTGTGGGAGGACGTTCTCAAAACAACCTCGGAGCGCACTATCTCCCTAATCGGAGACGTTACGCCGCGGCCGCCGCTGTCCGCGAGTACGCTGACCTGGTCCAAATGATTTGCGATATGCAGCGGCCGCCTCCGTGATTTCGGGCCCCGCGTTCTCGCCGGTCGAAGTCCCAAGAATGATCATGCCAATCTCTTTCGCGGCGTCCGAAGCGTCCTCGAGGAGCGCTTCACGCTCTGGCTTCGGAATGGTCTTGTACCGGGTGATCCGCGTAAGAATCGACGAGTCCTTTGGTGTCAACTTAACCACGCTTTACTCCTAATTCTAATTTAGCACCTTTACGCTTGAAACCATTCTAGCGGGCACTTCACGGCACGAACCCCGGACAATGTAGGAAGGACGGCCGACCCGTAGTCGCGCCTTCCATCCGCGGTCCATTCTTCTTCCGATTGGAAGGATAGCGAAACAACGATCCCCCCGGATCCCGCTGGAAGTTCAATCTCCGTTGATGTTCCACGACGGTCCTTCCAGAGCGCTACCACCCTGGAACGGCTTGCTCCTTGTGAGGGCCTGCTAAGCTCCGACATGCCAAGACTCGTGAGACTCAAAACGGACGACCCTGGATCGTCTGCAAGAGCCATTGCGTACCGCTCCGGCCAGCGGCCCTTGAGCTGCGGCCCATCCATCAACAGCGCAATGACCAGATCCGGCCCGACGGCTCGGACTAAGTCTCCAACCGGATCCGGTCGAGCTAGATCCTCGCAGATCAGAACCGACATCACCAGTGATGGAAGGGAAACAAATAGCAAGCGCCGGTCATTGAGACTCACATGCTCCCACCAGTTCTTGTCCACCGACAGCCGGCTTCCCAGGCCATATTGACGGATCTGGGATGCATCCAGCTTCCAGCGGTGGTGCTTCGATTGAGAAAGAGGCGCTTCATGCGGGATGTCAAAACAAACGCGATTGGCGCCATGGGCCTTCGTGGGGTCTGATGCGTCTCCGACGCCGCTGACCAGAAATGCTCCTTGCTCCAGGACAAATTGGCTAAGCTTGGAGTGTTCCGTTTCCGATAGAGCAAGCTCTGGAAGCACCACGCCATCGATTTGCCCCATCTCGTCGGCCGCCGTCTCATAGAGAGTTTGAATTGCTTTGACCGCATCGATGTTTGAACGCTGCTTGAATGTGAAGAATCCGAACCGGTCCGGTATGTTCTTCATTTCATCCTTGAGAGGTCGGGCGGTTTCAAATTGAGATGGGAAGACTCTGAACGGCCAGGGAACCAGAAGGAGATTCATACTTTCCCGTTCGGGATAACTTCCCACCAGTATCCATTCCGGCGAGACCTCCTCGATGTTGCATAAACTCAGATAGAAGGATAGCGAACGAATCGTCAGACCGTTCCACGGCGTGTGCATCTTAGGGAGGACCCTTGCGCGGCTCGGATGGACCTCATCGCCAAGACTCGATCCGTGCTCATTTCGAGCCAACAGTTCGTCTGCTCGATACTGAAACCGCTCATCTATACGGTGCTGATCGTCCGGATGCGGGTTGCCGACTCCCACGGAAGCCTCGTCGGCAGCGGCACACAGTTGAAGAATTGACTGACAAAGGCTTGTGTCCTCTTCAATTGACGGAACTGGCATATTCCAGTTTTCAATAATGACCTTCCAGCATTTCTCAAGTGGAGACGGCAGTTCTTGCTCATTCACCCATGCGACTCTCCAATCGTCTCCTAACCGCTCGATTGCTCTGGCCCACGCCTGCGGGCGCTTCTTTAGCGGCTCGCGCGGAGGCCAGTCCGTCAGCGTCTTACAATAGGCGCCGGATCTAACCAGCAGAGAAGAGCACAGGGCAAAGACGTCTGGCGGCCATCTCGGAATGAGACGGTTTGACCCAAATCGAGGGAGCAGGAAGGTCAAATAATCCCCAAGTGCAATTGAAGTGTTTGAGCTTTTCCTGGCTGTAACTTTCAGAAAATATCCTCCAAGACAATCGAGGTTCTCGTCGAACAGGCTATCACGATACGCAACCACGAGTACTCCAATGTCGAACAAAAACGCCGCCAACCGGCATTACCTCAACCACTTAGACATCGGTCTCCGCCGCCCTGTAATAATGAATCAATCCTCCCGTCCTTAGGTATGAACGAACAGGAGGTAGCCCACTGCAACTCGCGATCCGGGAGGAACCCGTTACTCCGATCCCCAACGACCTCGAGCGGATGTTCCAGACCCACCACGGCCTGGTCTTCCGCACGGCTTACCGCATAACGGGCAATGCGGCCGACGCCGAAGATGTACTGCAAACCGTATTTCTGCGGATGCTGCGCCGCGACCATGCCGCCCGCGCCGTGGAAAGCCAGGAAAGCTATTTCCGGCGCGCAGCCATTAACGCGGCGCTGGACATTGTTCGGGCCGGCAAGGACGCGCACAACGTCCCAATCGACGACGTCCCGCCCGACGACCTGGGCCGCCACCGTCCCGAACCCGACGGCCGCGAGCTGCGCGAATGTCTGCGCCGCGCGCTGGCACGTCTGAATCCGAGAGAAGCCGAAATCTTCGCGCTGCGGTTTTTCGAGGATCTCAGCAATCAGGAGATCGCAAAACTTTTGGGTATCTCGCAGATCCACGTGGCTGTGATTCTTCACCGCTCGCGGGTCCGCCTGCAAAAAGAGGTTCGTTCTTATCAAGGAGACAGGTCATGAAAAACGACAAATTGGATCAAATCATCGACGCGATTCGCAACGAACCGGTGGACAATTCCGCCCTGGAACAGGCCGCCGAACGCGTCCACGCCCGCCTTCTTCCGCAAAACGGAATCGCGGTGTCGCTCGAAGCCCTGCGCACCTGCGCCGATTTTCAGGCCCTCATACCCGGCTATCTGGCGAAGACCCTCTCCGAATCGCGCGCGCTGCTGCTCGAAGATCACAC
>DATDHK010000336.1:0-2461 GCA_036521635.1 Bryobacteraceae bacterium
GCAGGGTGAGGCCGGGCGTGCGACTGGGTGGACCAGTCCGGTTGCTGGGTTGCTTTTGCACAAGCCGCGACGTCGGACCGCAGGTTTCGCACCGCCGGCGGGAACCGACTATGCTAGATCTTAGGGAAATGGCGTCGCCCGGGATGTCGACCGGGGAGAAACGCCTGTTGGGATGACACAACAAGGGGGGATTCGTGAAAATTACATGGAAGACGGTCGCGCCGCTGGGGATCTGGCTTGCACTCTATCTGATCCCGGTTCCGGCTGGTCTCAACGCCAACCAGTGGCATTACTTCGCGGTGTTCGCGGCTGTCATCGCCGGCCTGATCCTGGAATCCATGCCGGTCGGCGCGGTCGGCCTGATCGGCCTGACCGTTGCCGGCGTCTCGGGTTATGTCGAATCCGATCCCAACAAATCGCTGCGTTGGATGCTGGGCGGCTTTTCCGAAAGCACGGTGTGGCTGATCGTTGGCGCGTTCGTGTTCTCGATCGGATACCGCAAGAGCGGATTGGGCCGACGGCTCGCTTTGATGCTGGTGCGCGGCCTTGGCCGCCATACGATCGGTCTCGGCTATGCCGTTGCTTTCTCGGACCTGGTGCTGGCTCCGGCGACGCCGTCCAATACCGCGCGCAGCGGCGGCACCATCTATCCGATCGTCAGCAACATTCCGCGGATCTACGGCTCCGAGCCCGGACCCACCGCTGGCAAAATCGGCACCTTTGTGATGTGGACGGCGTTTGCGACCACCGCCGTCACAAGCTCGATGTTCCTGACCGCGCTGGCGCCCAATGCCGCGGCGCTGAGCATCGCCAAGAAGATCGCCGGCGTGGACATCGGCTGGTCGCAATGGTTCGCAGGGTTTGCGCCACTCGGAATTCCGTTGCTGCTGCTGGTGCCGCTATTGAGTTATGTGATTTGCCGGCCGCAGGTGAAGCAGAGTCCGGAGATCGTCACCTGGAGTTCGAGCGAGCTCGCGGCGATGGGTCCACCCTCGCGCAACGAATGGATCATGGCGGCGCTGGTGCTGCTGGCGATGTTTCTCTGGATCACCGGGTCCAACCCCACCATCACCCTTCCGGTGCTGGGCTCGAATTTCATCAACCCCACCATGGTGGTGTTTGTCGTGATCTCGCTGATGCTGGTCACAGGCGTCATCGACTTCGAAGATATCGTCGCCGAAAAAAGTGCGTGGGAAGTGTTTTTCTACTTCACTTCACTGCTCACACTGTCGTCAGGCCTGAACGAGATCGGATTCATCAAGTGGGTTGCGGAGGGATACGCCAAGCCGCTTGCGACGATGTCGCCGACACTCGGGATGATCTTGCTGGTCTCGTTTTTCTTCTGGATCCATTATTTCTTCTCCAGCATCACCTCGCACGCGGCGGCGGTGTTGCCCGTGGTGCTCGCGGTCGGCACCGGTATTCCCGGATTGTCGATCCCGACGCTAACGCTGCTTTGCGTCTACTCGCTCGGATTGATGGGCGTGATCTCGCCCTATGCAACCGGACCGGCGCCGATGTATTTCGGCAGCGGCTACATCGGCAAAGCCGATTTCTGGAAGTTCGGCCTGATCTTCGGACTGATCTACTTTGCCGGCCTTCTCGTGATCGTGCGGCCGTGGCTGCAAGTGATCGGCGGCTAGCCCGTGAACTCATCAACGCGCCCCGTGGACGATTCGTGCCCATGTAGTTGCCCGATTCCACCCGTTGGCGCAGCCGCCGGAAGGAATAGGGCTTCCCGATACAGCCGGAAAATGGGCACTAAGCCGCCACGATCTCGCCCATAAGTAGACTGCAAAATTGGCGGCATGGATGTCCGCATTGTGCCCACGCTCTCGGCGCTGACGCTGTTCGCCACATGCCTGTGCGCCCGCGCTGAAACATTCAACGATCTCTGGCTGACGCGCATCAAGCCGCCGCCCTATGGCGGCGTGGCCACAGAGTTTGATGACACGATCGCGGCGGATGGCAAACGGCTGCGTCCCTATCGGGACTTGGTCTGTGCGCACATGCTTGAACAGATGGGCCAGCGGCTTCGCGTGACCAATGTTGCCAACGGAAAATCTGTGGTCTGCACGGTGGCGGATAAGGGACCGAACCGCAGGTTTTGGCCGCGCCGCGAAATCGATCTGACACCGCCTGCATCCAAAGCTATTGGCTGCGACGGCATGTGCAACGTAAGTCTGGAGCGGGTGGCGCCATGAAAAAGCCGCGCGGCTTGCGCGCGACAATCGTGGCATTTGCCGTTTTCATGCTTCCTGTAAGCACCGCAGATGCCCAATTCCCGTTTTGGCCCCAACACAGATCCTGGTGGGGCGATCACGCCAGGTTCAGGCACAAGCACCAACACCGGCACGCAAAATCCGAGTTGGCGAAGAACGCTCAGTCCAAGGACACTGCGAAGGGCCCACTCCAGATCATCATCTCGATCGCAGACCAACGGGTCTCGGTGTATGACGAT
>DATDHK010000337.1:0-15734 GCA_036521635.1 Bryobacteraceae bacterium
CGTGGTCATCAAGCCATCGAGCGACACTCCCACCATCGCGGCGAAGTTCGCTGAAGTGCTTCTGGAAGCCGGCTTCCCTGCCAAATCGTTTTCTCTGCTAGTGGGCAGCGGCTCCGTCATCGGCGACGTACTGGTACAGCACCCTAAGACCCGTTTCATCGCGTTCACAGGTTCGCGCGACGTCGGACTCCACATCAATGAGCTGGCTGCAAAGCCGCAAAAGGGCCAGGTTTGGATCAAGCGCGTTGTCGCCGAAATGGGCGGCAAGGATGCCATCGTAGTGGACCGCGAAGCGGACCTCGACAGCGCCGTCAAGGGCGTTCTGTGGTCGGCGTTCGGTTATCAGGGCCAGAAGTGCTCGGCTTGTTCGCGCGCCATAGTGGACCAGGCGATTTACGACGAGTTTCTGGAAAAGCTGAAAGCCGGTGTCGACGAGCTGACCGTGGGTCCCACCGACCAGCTCGGCCATTATATGGGTCCGGTGATCAATGCCGGCGCGAAGCGATCTATTTTGGACTACGTCGAAGTGGGAAAGAAAGAAGGACGGCTCATCGCGGGCGGTTCCTCGGCTCCCGGCGACGGCTACTTCGTCCAGCCGACGGTGATCGCCGACATCGATTCGAAAGCGCGCATCTTCCAGGAAGAGATCTTCGGTCCGGTGCTGGCCGTGACCAAGGCGCGCGACTTCGATCACGCCATCGAGCTCGCCAACGATTCCGAGTATGGCTTGACGGGCGCGGTGTTCAGCAAGAATCCCGACAAGATTCGCAAAGCACGCGAGCAGTTCTTCGTAGGCAATCTGTATATCAACCGGAAGTGCACCGGCGCGATGGTGGGGGCGCATCCCTTCGGCGGATTCAACATGTCGGGGACGGATTCGAAGGCGGGCGGGCCGGATTACCTGCTGCAGTTCCTGCAAGCGAAGTCGATCGCCGAACGAGTCGTCTAAGTTTCATGCTAAGATCTTCGTGACCCTCCCCGATTAGAAGGGGACCAAGACGTCATAACCCCAGGGTCGAATCTGAACGACGCGGCAACGGGGCGCTGATACCGGCGCCCCAGCAGCGCTCTGCACCCTGGTCCTAAGGTGCTTTTAGGTTACGCGTAAGTTAGATCCCTGACCCCTACCTCCAAAAATACTTGCTTAGTACCGGGCAAACGGTTTATCGATCTTGACAGGTACATCTTTATCGGAGATACTACGGGTACTGATTCATCAGTTTCATGGGATTGTCAACCGTGGACGTTGGATCTCTCGCGGGGAGGAAGCGGATGAGAATTCTATCGCTGACGGTTGTTTCGCTGACTCTGCTTGTCGGATTGGGCACGGTCGCCATTGCGAATCCGATCTCGCCGCTGATTTGCAGCAATCCCGGGTCGACTACGGCGAGCCAGAGCGACACCACCATCCACGCAAATTCCTGCACGGATTTCTCTTATCAGGCCCCCAACGATCAATCGGGACCTGCCAACAACTGGTTCTACGGGTACTATCAAGGCACGGCCGAGACGCTGGACCCGACCGGCTTCAACATCATGACGCAACAAGTTCCCCAAGGAGCATTTGGTTGGTGGGCAGTGGATTTCAACCATCTCTGGACTTCGATGGATGCTTTTGAGGGTCACCCGAACAGCCCTAACACCGATTTGCATCCCCAACCTTACTGCGATCCGGTTATGGGGAATTGCGGAACCGGCCCGGATCACGATCCGGCCCACGCCCAGGACTTTATCGAGCAATGGGCGGTCCGGCGGTATGTTGTCCCCAGCGGCTTCGATGGGACGGTGCAAATCACGTTTGCAGTCCAAAAGGATTACCGGACCACCAGCGCCAACGCGGATGGCGACATAAACTACGTGATCCTCTATAGCGGTGGCGTTGCAACGACAATTGGAACCATAGTGGCGCCCCCCAATCCAGGCGCGCTGGGCGGTCCGGCGGACCCGAATACGTTCCCCGTACAAACAATAATCCTGACCTTAGATGTTCACCCGGGGGACAGAATAGATTTCGCCATTGCCCCGAACGCCAACGATTACAGCGACAGTGAATTCCAGCTCATCACCATTCAGGCCATACCGGAGCCGGCTACGCTGCTGCTGGTGGGCGGCGGTTTGTTGGCGGCAGGCCTCGCGCGGCGCAAGTATTCCCGCCCTTCGTAAAGCACTCAACTAACAGCTTTCCTAAATACAACCTACCAAGAGAACTTTGCTTTGTGGGCAGATTGGTAATCTGCGGCCGAGTGGTAATCGGCCAATTCGGTAAAGCATCATGATCGACGGGCCGATTACCAATCGGCCGCAGGTTACCAACCTGCCCCACACGGAATTAGTTGATTTTCGGCTTCACCTTCAGCAGTATTGCTTCCGGCGCGGCATACGTGCTCGGCAAACCCGATCGTGTTTCTACGATCCCGCCCACATAGATCAACTGCTCGATCGGCTCGGCATTGGGAAGCGCTTCAATCGTGAACGTGCGGCGATTCTCGGTCTCATTAATTAGAACGCCGTTGAGTCCGATATCCACCAGCTTGACGCGCGGCGGAAGATGCATCACCGCTACCGGCACGCGTCCGCCGAACCCATTCTGCCGCTCGACGGCCACCGCAATCTCAGCTGTCTTGCCGGCCTCCAGTTCCACAACTTTGGTTTGCGCAGTCATGCGGACGTCGGCCTTGGGCATCAGCGCAATCAGCTTCAATGGATCGTCGGGATTCGCAATGTGCGTCAAATTTTGGGCGCGTCCCAGTACTCTCAATGGAACGGCGGATGGAAGCTGCGCGTCCTGAGTGGCGCTCAACAATACGGTTGTGAACACCTGGCCGGGCGCGATGACGCCGCCGCCGGCGCTCAATCCGGCCGGTAGATTTTCAACGGTGACGCCGATCGATCCGTCGAATCCGTCCATGCGAAAAGCGGTGACGGTAACCGGAATCGTTCCGCCGACCGGCACATTGGGATTGCGCGGGTTGACGGTCAGCCGAAAATCGGGACGCGGCTGGCGAATAGTAAGCCGGTACGCAAAATTCTCACCGCCCACTCCGCGCACATCTCTGATAGCCACCAGGTAGTCGCCATCCGAGGGCGCGGTGAAGTGCACCACGGAGTCTTTTCCGAACCCGGGACC
Source organism: Bryobacteraceae bacterium (assembly GCA_036521635.1). Taxonomy (GTDB): domain Bacteria; phylum Acidobacteriota; class Terriglobia; order Bryobacterales; family Bryobacteraceae; genus Palsa-89. Next base: position 3,128 of record DATDHK010000337.1, read on the forward strand.
ACCGTCGTCGTTCTGATAATAAAGCCGCACCAGCGGGAGTCCATTGGGCGTGAACTTCGAGCCCGGTGGATGAATCTGCACTTTATAGATCGGCTTGTCAATCGCGTGCGCTTCCGTGGACGTATCGAAGTACGCGATGCGTTGTCCGCCAAAACTGTCCATGCTTACGTCCGAATCCGGACTGTCCGGAATGCTGTCGATCCGCACGATTTCCCCGCCGATCATCACGTAGTCGCCGACCGCGAACCCGGCGCGCCCCGCGAAGCGAATATCCCGGCTGTTGGAATCGCGCTCCGATAACGACGTGCTTGTTTCGGCAACGGAGCGAACTGTGGCGCGCTCGATCGGATGGCCATTTGCATCCAGTACCTCGACGAACGAATCGAGATCCGATCCAAGCCTGCGCGCGTTCACTTCGATCACCAGCTTTTCAGCTTGCCGGGCGTGGAAGCGATAGAGATTCTGCACTGGCCCATCAATGCGGCCGTTGATGGTGACCGGAACGCTGACGGACTGCGCGGGCGCGTCCACTTCCGGCTCCGCGCCGAGCGCCAGCCGCAATTGATTGAACGAATGCTCCGGACGCAACAGAATCGAGTCCTCGGAGAATTCATTCGCCTCTCCCTTGACGCGCAGCTTCGCTGGAACGTTATAGCCCCGGAGCGCAACGTCGCGTGTTGTGCCCGCCTGAAGGCCCAAAGGAAACGCCGATGAAACCAGCGGAAAATTGCTCACGATGAAGCGATAGAAATTGCCGGCGCGCCCGCTCTGCTGATAGTCGGCGATGCGGACATAGTAGACACCGGCCTTTTCGAAGCGCTGCGCAAAACGGATGGCCTTCGTGCCGCCGGACGCGCCGAATTCATGCACCACAGATTGATCCTCGGCAAGAATCGTAACCACGGGCTGCAATGAAGAACCGATCAGCGCGGCGCCGTTTAGAAAGACAAGCTGCTGTCCCGCTCCGGCGTGGATCTTGTAGTAATCGACGTCGCCGGGTTTCGAAATTGTGCCCGTGAGAATCGCCGGCAGGAATGTTTCCACTGCGGTTTCGGGCGTGTCGTTGGGTTCTTTGTCGGTGCTTTCACCGTAGTAAGGCTCGATGAGGAAACGTCCCTCGGGACTCGTTCCCAGCGGCGTCTGAAGGCGAAACCGCACGGCGCCGATTTCCGCGCCGGGCGCGACCTCCACTTGCACGGTCACCTGATTGCGCGGCGGCAGCGGGCCAAGATCGATAGTGGATGGCGTGCCGTTCGATCCCAACCGGTTGTCGGGCAAATCGGGAAGTTCTTTGACGCGCAGGATTTTGCCGGTCACTCCCGGCTCGCTGAAATAAATGGCGCTGGCCCGCGCGAGATTCAAACCTTCCACCGTCATTTCAACCGTGGTTCCGCGGGCGATGCCAACCGGATTGACTGCGTTCAGCGTGGGCGGCGTAGTGCGGTTGCCAGTAGGGCGGTCCGTGCTTGCGGCGGACAGAGTCAGGGCGGCGAAAATAACGAGAGTAGATTTCATTTTGTGATTGTGAGGCTGCCGTCAAAACGGCCGATTGCGAAAGATTTTCCGTTGGGAGCGAACTGCAGGCCGTAAACCCAGTCGGGTTCCCGGAACGATTGGAGTTCGGAAAGATCGGCGGCGCGAAACAACTTCACTGTTCTATCGGCGGAAGAGGAAAGCAATTCGGCGCCATCGGGGGACCAAGCCAGCCGCAGAATCGCATCCTCATGCGCGATCTGCGAGTGGAGCAGTGTGCCGGCCGTTTCGCCCAGCGACCATATGCGGATGCTCTTGTCGAGACCTCCGGCGGCCACGAATTTGCCGGTTGGATCGATGGCGATTGTGTTGATTCCATCGAGCGGTTCGGAAAGTGTGTAGAGCCGCTGGCCGGTGGCAACGTTCCAGATTTTTATGGTGCGATCGGCGGCGCCGGAGACAAGACGCCGGCCGTCCGGAGTGAATGCGACGGCATAAACCGCGTCGATGTGATCATGGTAGGTGCGGATTTCTTTTTCAGTGGCGACGTCCCAAAGCTTCACCAGCTTGTCGTAGCTCGCGGTGGCGATGGTTTGCCCGTCCGGTGAAAACGCGACGCCGTAAATGCAATCGGAATGGCCGTGCAGGGTGTGCAATAGCTTGCGCTCGGCGACATCCCAGATGCGCACTTCGCCCGAGCGGGCGGCGAGTCCACCGGCAGCGGCCAGCAGACGGCCGTCGCGGGAGAAAGCAAGGGCGCGTACTCCGCCGGCGTGGCCGCTTAGAAGTGCGAGTTGCTGTTTAGTGGAGGCGTCCAGCAAACGGACTTCGCGATAGCCCGCCAGCGCCAACAGTTTGCCGTCGGGGCCGTAGGCGAGATCGAAAATCTGAGCGGCGGGTGCGGCGGCGCCGGCATCGATCCAGGCCTGTATCGTTTCGACCTGCTGGGCGCTGAGTTTCCCGCCGTCCATCGGCATGGAGGGCATTGCTTTACCCGAAATCAAAAGATAGAGCCGACTCTCGGCGCTTTTTCCCGGCACAACGATGCTGCCGTGTGTGCCGCCTTGCTCGAAGCCGTCGTAAGTTTCCAGGTTCAGGCTGCCCATCTTGACGGACGCGGCGTGACACCCCAGGCAACGCTCGGAAAAAATGCGCGCGACATCGGTGTATGTGGGGGCGGCAAAACACGCGCTGGTAAGCATTATTGTGGCGCAGGATGGCATCCTGCGGATTGAAAATCGGCCTGTCGCGTGGAAAACCTTGCCGAACAGGCCGATTTTCAATCGGCGGCAGGTTACCAACCTGCCCCACAAAGGCAAAAGCAAGAGCGACAGCAAGTCATCTCCTCCGTCAGTGATTGAACAAAAACTCTTTGCTCGTCAGCAGCGCCCACAGCATATCCTCAAGTGCCTGCTGGCGCGAATCCTTGCGCGCATTGCTCAACGCCGCCACCAGCGTACTCTTCTCGGATTCCGTCGGATACCGGCTGAACGCCGTCAGGAAAACATGCTCGACTATTCGTGCGTCGGACAGGCCCAGCTTCAGAAACAGCGCCACGTATCCATCCGCCGCGCTCAGTTTTTTGTTGAGCGTATCGCCGTTGATCACATGTAGGGCCTGCCCTATGGTCGGGTCGAACGATCGCTCGGATGAATCGCACACATTGCGCGCCGGGCGTCCGAAAACGGTTAGGAATTGCGACTTCACTTCCGTGTCCGGCAACTGCAAGGCGCGCGTGCCCACCGGGTAGCCGTTATAGGCAGCCGGCACGCCGGTCACCTGCGCGTAGGCGTCCAAAATCACTTCGGCCGGCAGCCGCTTGATAATGTACTTCGAGTAAAAGACGTTGTCGTTCTGATTCGTTGCGTTCGATTCCGACGAGAGCTGATAGACGCCCGAGTTCATGATGGTGCGAATTAGATAATTCACGTCGTAGCCGTGGTCGATAAAATCCCTGGTGAGCGCCGCGAGCAGCTCTTCGTTCGAAGCCGGATTCGTGGCGCGCATGTCGTCCACCGGATTGACGATGCCCCGGCCCATGAAGTTCGCCCACACGCGATTCACCAGCGCGCGCGCGAAGAACGGATTTTGCGGGCTGGTCAGCCACGCGGCGAACGCGGTGCGCCGGTCAATGGGAGAATCGAGCGGCATCGATTTCCCGTCCAGCGGTGTGGGGTCGAGCGGCTTCAGCAGGCGCGGGTGCATCACGTCGCCGGACGTCTTCGCGAACACCACGTTGTCGCCGGGCTCGTTGCCGTTCTTGATGCCGACGCGCGCGAACAGGTTCACCATCTCGTAATACTGCTTCTGCGTCCACTTCTCAAGCGGATGATTGTGGCAGCGCGCGCACGTGATCCGTTGCCCCAGGAATGCTTCGGTGGTGGTCTCCGCCAAGTCGATCGGATCTTTGTGGAGTACGAAATAGTTCAGCGCGCCATTCTCGCGGCTGCTTCCGGAGCCGGTGAAGATCTCGGCCGCGACTTTGTCCCAGGGCTTGTTCCGCTTGACGTTGTCGCGCACCCAATCGTAAAAGGTCCACATTGCGGTGGACCCGAGTTTGCGGCTCGAAACCAGGAACAGGTCGGACCATTTGTAGGCCCAGTAGTCGACGAATTCGTCACGCGCGATTAGTTTGTCGATCAGCGCCTGGCGCTTCGTGGGCGATTTCTCCGCCAGAAAAGTTTCTACTTCTTCCGCGCCGGGCAAGATGCCGGCGGCTTCCAGATACGCGCGGCGGATGAAGGTGGCGTCGTCCGAGATATTCGACGGCGCGATGTTGAGTTTCTTCAGCTTGGCGAGCACCAGGTCGTCGATGTAATTGCGCCGGGGAAATTTCTGGTAGGTTTCGGCTGCCACTTGATTCGGGTACGGAACGGTGAGCCGCGAATAGAGCACGCGGCTGGAATAGTACAGCGTGATGGCGACCTCGCCCGCGCCGTTCATCTTCACGCGTCCGTTGTCGTCAACTGTGGCGACGCCCTCGTTGTTGGATGAATACTTCACCCAATGGCTGACATCTTCCACGCGGCCGTCCGAATATTTCGCGCGAACCACGAGTTGCTGGTCGGCGCCGGTTGCGAGCGTCGCCGCCGAGGGAAAAACTTCGAGGCCGGTGACTTCTGGGTCCTTTGGGTTCGGGGCTGGCGCACCCGCGGCGATCCACTCCGAAAGAATGCGGTATTCGAGCGACTCCTTGCTGAATCGCTTGCCGCCGCCATGCGGAATTGCAAAGGTCGGTTTGAGCAGCATCAGGCTGGCCGAAGGTTCTGCAAGTGATACGCGGCGGCCTACTGCCTGGCGAGTTAGCGTGTCGTAATCCACCTCGGGATCGTAGCCGCGGAGGGTGAGCTTGAATCCGTTTTTGCCGGCCAGCGCGCCGTGACAGGCGCCCTGGTTGCAGCCCGACTTGGTCATCACTGGGATCACGTCGTTGCGAAAATTCCATGTGAATTGGGCATTCGTGTTGGCGACGTGGACTTGGGCGGAGGCTTTGTTGCCGGCGCTGATAACGGCGTCGCCATCTGAGACTGGCTTCACCAGGCCGTGGGCGTCGACTGTGGCGACTTGCGGATTGGAGCTCGACCATTTTACTTTTGCGGTCCAGTCTTCCTGGTGGTTGTCGATGGTTGCCTCGGCGATTAATTGCTGGCGCGATTCGGGAGTGGACAGATTCACGGATGGGGGAAGAACGGTTAGCGATTGAGCGGCAAGAATACCGGTGGTGAAAAAGAGTAATATTGTGGGGCAGGATGCCATCCTGCCCCACCCGAAAGCCATTAGAACAACTCCGGGATTGGGTCCACACCTCGGTCGACTAAGGGGATGGGGCGGTTACCAGCGCCTGGGAGTTCTGTCGCCAGGTCGATGCCCAACCCTCGGAAAACGGTTGCGGCAACTTGCGCTGGGGTGGTGGGACGATCCTTTGGCGCCGATCCGATTTCATCGGACGATCCGATCACTTGGCCGCCCTTGATTCCGCCGCCCGCCATCAAGATCGTCCAGCATTGCGGCCAATGATCGCGGCCCCCGGCGGGATTCACTTTCGGCGTCCGGCCGAATTCGCCGGTGGCCAGCACCATTGTTTTCTGGAGCAGTCCGCGCTGCGACAATTCGTCGAGCAGGGAACTGTACGCCATGTCGAACATGGGGCCCACCAAGTCGCGATAACAACTGATGGGGCTGAACGGCTTCGAGCCGTGAATGTCCCAGGTGATCTCGTCGAACACCGTTTCGAACATGTTGATGGTGACGAATCGCACGCCCGCTTCAACTAATCGGCGAGCGAGCAAACAGCTTTGCCCGAACCGGTTCATTCCGTATTTCTCGCGCGTCGCCTGCGGCTCTTTGTGCAGCTCGAATGCCTCGCGCGCCTTTTGCGACGACATCAGGGTGTAGGCCTGGTGGAAGGTCGAGTCCAGCAAACGCGCGTCTTGCGAGGTCTCGAACATGCTGACCGACTTGTCGATCATCTCGCGCCAATCGCGGCGGCGATCCACGCGCAACGCTGTCAGATAATCGGGCGGCAGCATGTCGGGAACTTTGAAATTCGGGTCCGACGGATCTGCGTTGAGAACGAACGGATCGAAAGATTTGCCCAGGAATCCGGCGTTTTGGCCGTGGGGCATGTTGCCGCCCGTGTTTCCGATAGGGCGGGGCATGAGCACATGCGGCGGCACGTCGCCCTTCGGTCCCTTCAGCTTCGCGAGCACCGAACCCATGTTCGGGTATTCGATTCCACCCTGAAACAGGCGGCCGGTCTGCATCATCTGGTGGCCGGTGTCGTGGACCGCGGCGGCTGTGTGATAGAGGCTGCGGATGAGCGCATACTTGTCGGCATGCTTGGCCATGCGATGGAAGTTTTCCGAAATCTCGATGCCGGGAACGTTGGTGCGGATGGCTTTGTAGGGGCCACGAATTTCGACGGGCGCGTTGGGCTTGGGGTCCCAGGTGTCGAGCTGCGACGGGCCGCCCACCAGCATCAAGTGGATGCAGTTGACGTCTTTCTTGTCGTCATCGACCGCGCCCTGCGCCTGAAGGCCGAGAACTTGTGGGAGCCCGAGGCCGAGAAAACTGAGGCAGCCCGCGTGCAGGAAGTCGCGCCGGCGTAGTCCATCGCAGAATTCGACGGGGCGGTCGGCGTCTAGGCGGAACATATTTCTCTCAGCTACACGATTCTACCTTGCGGAGGTGGACGGTGGACGGTGGTCGGTGGACGGTGGTCGGTGGGTAGTGAGCGGTGACCCCACCAATCAGGGCTTGCCGATCACCGGTCACCGCTCACCGATCACTATCCATCGGATTCGGATACGCATTCGGGTCGACGTCGCCGTGAAGGCATTGGAAGTCTTTCTCGATCAGAATCGAGAGACTCTTGCCGGGACCTAGCGGTTGCTCGCCGGAGACGCCCACACTTTCGCCGGTGGCCCATTCCATACCTCTGGCCGTCGGAATTTGAATGCGCAGCTCGCCGTTTTTGTAGATGGCTTGGGGCTTCGGGATCGTCGATGAGGATTCGAGCACGTAGGAAAAACTTGCGCCGGGGGCCAGCTCGATGGTTTCCTCCACGTAGCCGGTCTTGCTGAATTGGGCCACTTCGGCCTGGTTCAATCGGAGACGAACAGAGTTTCCATGCATGCGCAATTTCATTGGATTCGCGAAGCTCCCGAGTAAATGTTAAATCGGCCGTCGCGGACGAAGCCCACTAGCGTCATGTTAAAACGCATTGCTGTTTCGACGGCCAGGCTGGACGGCGCGCCCACCGCGGCCATGATGGGGATGCCGGCCATGAGCGCCTTTTGGGTCAATTCGAAGCTGGCCCGGCCGCTTACCAGGATCAGCTTGTCGTGGAGCGGCGTGTGGTCCCGCAGCATTTCCGCGCCGATCAGCTTGTCGACCGCGTTGTGGCGGCCGATGTCCTCGCGCAGCAACGCCAGGTTGCCCTTGGCGTCGAACAGCGCGGCCGCGTGCAGCCCGCCGGTGCGCTCAAATACGGCCTGCTGGTGGCGCAGCGCTTCGGGCAAGCGATGGATCACTTCGGACTGCACCCGCGGTGAATCTTTCGGCAACACCGGGCAGGCCTGTATCTGAATGGCGTCGATGGACGCCTTGCCGCAGACTCCGCAACTGGAACTGGTGTAGAAATGCCGCTCGAGCCGCTTGAAATCTATTTCCACGCCCGCGTTCAGCTCCACTGTTACCGAGTTGCCGGATTGCCTGGGATTTGCAGCCGCGGCCGTGCGGCGGATGCGGTGAATTTGATGCGAGCCTTCGAGGATTCCTTCGGTAAACAGGAAACCGGCGGCTAGTTCGAAGTCGTGGCCGGGGGTGCGCATGGTGATCGAAACGGGTTGATCGCCGAGGCGGATTTCAAGGGGTTCTTCGATGGCCAGCAGATCCTGAAACGAAGTCGAGGCCTCGCCGTCAATGCGCTGCACCGGTACGGTCAGGATGGTTCGGTTCAACGAACCTAGGATAGCGGAAGAGCGCGACCAGGGGTCGCGCGCGGACGTGGGCGTCCGCCCCACCCTTGGAAATTAGACCATGTTCGGGATCTTGATGATCTTCTTCTGGATGGCGTATTGCACCAACTGCGCCTTATTGTGGATGTCCAGCTTGCGCATCAAATTGAATTTGTGCGCTTCCACGGTTTTGACGCTGAGGTTGAGGTCGCAAGCGATTTCTTTTACCGAATTGCCCTCGGCCAGCATCTTGAGGACCTCGCGTTCGCGGGTGGTAAGCGTTGCAAAGCGGGGCAGGCGATTCGCGGACTTGATTCGGGAGCGGAAATCGTCCACGAGCTGCGACAGCATGCGCGGGCTCAAGTAACTACCACCACGGCAGATATCGCGGACGGCTGCGACCAACTGGGCTGACGGACTGTCTTTCAAAACATAGCCGCTGGCCCCTACTTCCATTCCCTCTACCAGGTAGTCTTCGTCGTCGTACATGGTGAGGAACAGGACCTTCGTTTCCGGGCGGTTTTTCTTGATTTGCCGCGTAGCTTCGAAGCTGCTGAGACCAGGCATGCCGATATCCATTAACACTACATCCGGTCGAGCCTCGGCGGCTTTCTCGACGGCGTCTCCTCCGTTTGCAGCTTCGCCGACCACTTCCATATCGGATTCCGCCGATATGAGCGTTCTGATGCCTTGACGAAAAAGCGTATGATCGTCCGCGAGCATGATGCGAGTCTTTGCCATAACGTTTGCCCGACCTCTTTTAGAAAATCTCGTTCACCGTTTCTGTTATCGCCTTCGGGTCCGGGAAGACGCCGCGCTAGGCTCCAACGGCCTTCATCCTCCGCGCGGTTTTACCGCCGACCGGCTTCGCTGCGATCGGTTCGATCAAGTCAAATGACGGCGGCTCTTTCGCGACGGGAAGAGAAATCAAAATCCTGGTACCCTGGCTCTTTTTCCCCCGAACGAAGGACGCTCTTGCTTTTCCATTCCCAAGCCCGGATCCGGATCCATTTTTGGGTTGGCTCTGGATTTCAAACCTGCCGCCCAGCAGGGCAACGCGCTCTCTCATGCCGGAAAGTCCAAAGGAATCCTTCCGTGCCAGCGCTTCGTCTACCTTAAAACCGACTCCGTTATCCTCAACGGCCAGTCTTACCCATCCATCGGCGGAACTGGCGGAAATGTTTACGATGCTGGCGCCGGAGTGCTTGGCAATGTTATTGCAACACTCCTGAACCAGCCTATAGACAATGATTTCAGTGTATTGCGGCAGACGGCTCAGCCGGCCCAAGAGCAGCTTGACCTGGCTGGGATGCAGACGCCGGAAGCGGTTCACCAGTTGGCGCAGGGCGGCGCCCAGACCGAGTTGTTCCAAAACCGCCGGGCTCAAGGCCGCAATCAGCCGCCGCATTTCGAGAATGGTGCGTTCGGTAAGATCGCGCGCTTCCCTTAACTTCGCGATCCATTCGGCATGCTCGGGCGGCAGCGACTGCTCCAGCAGCTCCATCTGCAACCGGATGCAAAGCAGGGATTGGCCGGCTTCGTCATGCAGCTCACGGCTGATGCGGCGCCGTTCCATTTCCTCGACATGGAGCATGTGCTCCGCCAATTGGCGGATTTGCTCCTCGCTGGCCGCCAGGTCCTCCATCAGCCGGGCCTTTTCGGCGGCCATCAAACAGCGCTCGCCCGCCGCGGCCAGCAGTTCCTGCTCCCTGGGAAGCCATTCGTAGGGTTTCGAAAAACCGAACTGCATCACCCCGGCGGTACGGCCATTGGTGGCCAACGGGATAGACCAACACATCTTGAATTGGTCCTTCCAGCCGGGATCGAGCAGCATTTTGCCGGTTCCATTGCGGGGATCGATCTGCCGGGATTTGGAGAGCTCCCGGAGCTTCGCGGGACGGTTTGGCACCTCCGTGCGAGGCGGCTGGCCGTTCGATTCGGCCTTGGCGCGCAGCACCCAGGCGCTGCGCCGGTCATTGAGAAGGTACAGGTGCCCGGCGTCGGCCTGGCAGACCTGGGCTAGCGTTTGTAGGAATTTCTGGAGCAGCTCATCCAGATTTCGCGACTCCAATTCCACGCGGAACAACTCATAGAACGCCTGCGTTTCGGCTTCGCGGACCTGATAGTAGGCATTGTTGAGCGTCAGAATCACGCAAAAGTGTAGCTGCTCGCGCACCCATTGGAAGTTCGCGTATTCGTTGGGCAGCAATTTCCGGAGCATAGGCGTCAACAGGTGGTCATACTCCTGGAGCGCCTCCACAATACTGCTGGGGGGGAGATTGAGCTTGGCGAGCCGGCGGCCGTTGTACTCGACCTGTTCGATGAACTTCAGGGGAGGCTGGCCGCTGGCCAGGATTCTGGCGGCGGCGCCGGGCGTCAGCGAGGCCAGGGCAGAGCGGATTTTGGGTTCGAATTGTTGAGGCTCGAATTTCCGCATTCTCAACTTGGCGAGAAAGCGCCGGTCTAACGTTTCCGCATGCGGCAACAGGAATACTGCAAGGCGTTGCAGATGAACGCGAAGCTGGTCGCTCAGCACGTCCGCGGCATCGGCCAGTTCCGGAGCTATTTCCGTGAGTTGCAACCTAAGTGTTCTATCGGCAACTAAGGGAAAGGCTTTAGAGGGAATTCGGGGCGGGAAATCCTGGATAGTCTGGTATCTGGAACCGATTCATGTGATAGCATCGGAGCTATTCAGGATCAACCAACGACACTCGATTCGATTATCCGGTCGTGCGCGCAAGGGGCGGACGCGTCGGCGTGGGCTCTCTTTATTCAGCACTTTCATCGTCTTATCGCGAAAACGATCATCCAGACTACGCGGTGTTTTGGCTCGCAGCCGCCAGAGGTTATTGACGATCTGATTCAGGAAACTTATCTACGTATTTTAGAGAAAGAAATCCTGCGCCGTTTCCGGTCTGAGGAGCCGTTGGCAATGTATGGGCTGATTCAAGCCGTGGCCTACTCCGTCGTGCAAGATCATTTCCGGGCACAGAGAGCGCTGAAACGCGGCGGTGACGTCCGGACCGTCTCCACCGAGGATTCAAGTGTTCCCGCGGTAGAGATGAGCGCGTCGATGATGGAACGGCACGTGCTGCTCAACGAAATAGAGCGGGTGCTGAAAGAAATGGGGGCTCGCGACAGAGATCGCCGCATCTTCTGGATGCACCACCGGCAAGGCATGAGCGCCAAGGCAATTTCCCAGATACCGTCGCTGGTTCTGAGTGCAAAGGGCGTAGAAAGCATTATCCAACGCCTGACCGATGAAGTGCGGCGGCGGCTAATACCGCCGCAAGAGTCGTCTGGAAAGGCAAGCTGAAGGAACAGAGGCATAGAATCCGTATTAGGAAAGGAGAACAGTTGTTGGAGCAGGGCAATAATGAGCACCTGAGCGTTGACGAGATCTTGAAGATACTGGACGGCGAGGCCGTGCCAGACCATGCGACCATGTGCCCGTTTTGCATCGGGGCTATTGCCGTGGCACGAGTGAACGATCAAGCGCTGAAGGGACTGCCCCACGGTCCTGCCGGGAAGGCGGGCCCGGACTGCCTGACAGATTTCGATGTGGCGCGGCTGGCTACCGGCGGAGGTTCGCAGGACGAGTTTGCGCTGGCGCACGCCGCCACCTGCGACTGGTGTGGCCGCCGGCTGAAAGAAATTGTTGAGGACTTGAATTCAGAATTGTCGCCCGAGGAGGAACAGACGTTGGACGGATTGGCTAGCGGGACCGCCGTATGGCAAAACGAGCTAGCCAGTCGGCTGGCCGGCGGACGTGGGGCGCGAAGGTGGTCGAGCTGGGGGTGGGCGGCAGTCGCTGCCTCGCTGCTGGTGGGCACAAGCGTCACTCTGTGGTGGATTGGGTCCGCCAGAACGCATAGCGTCGAGGCGCTGTTGGCCCAAGCGTACTCGGAGCGCCGTCCGTTCGATTTCCGATTGCCGGACCGCGGTTATAGCCCCATGCGGGTGGAGCGCGGTGAATCCTCCCATGCCGAGCGGCCCGGCGCGCTGGACCGCGCCGAGGCGGAGATCAAGTCCCGGCTGGCTGAAGGATCGCAGCCACGGTGGCAGCGCGACAGAGGCATTGCGAAGTTGTTGGATATGAAACCGCAGGAGGCGATCGATTCGTTGGAGGCGGCGCGAAAGCAGCAGCCCGACGACGTCGAGGTGCTGACGGATTTGGCCGTCGCCTATGCTTACCGCGGCGAGGCGCAATCGCGGCCGGTTGATTTTGGTGTCGCGCTCAACTTGCTGGATCGAGCAAAGCGTCAGTCGCCAAACGACGCGCTGGTCGTTTTTAATTACGCCCTGGTGTCCGAAAAGTTGTTATCCGTCGAGGAAGCGATCAGGCAATGGACGAGCTACTTGAATCTGGATAACTCCAGCGGGTGGGCGGTTGAAGCGCGCAAGCACTTAGAAGATCTCCAGTCAAAAAAAAAGTCCGCGGGCGGAAACTAGAAACGCTGGCCGGGGGGCCTCGGGCCATCCTGGAATTCGATGAATCCGAGGGCCCGCTCGGCCTGGACGGGTACCTGGACCGGGAAGCTGTCCGATGGCTTCCGGCGGTTCGTGAAAACGCCGCAGTCACCGCCGCCACGGTACGCCTGGCGGATCTGATTCAAGCGCGGTATGGCGATCCGTGGCTGCGGTACGCCCTAAAGGAAGTGCAGCGTGGTGGCGAC